>JBGPTG010000063.1:0-12796 GCA_041490545.1 Gammaproteobacteria bacterium | reverse complement strand
GAAGGCCTCAAGCCCTACCTCTCCGACAACAGTCAGTCCTGGGAAATGGACGCGGACGGGAACTACGGCCGCAGGCCCTCGCGCGGCCGCCTCCCGCGTTCGGCCCAGGAGCAGTTGCTGGCAATACTCGCTTCCGAATAGCGCTTCGGGCTCCGGGTTACGGGCGATGCGGCGGGAGTGTTTCGGGATGCGCGCCGTGCCTTGTTACAATCGACACCTCAAGGGGGAATCGTGCTGATGCAGGAGAGTCCATACAAGGGCAAGACGGGCCTGCGCCGGCTGTGGAATGCGCTCGGCTATTCGCTCCAGGGAATGACGGCGGCCCTGCGTCACGAAGACGCTTTTCGCCAGGAATGCCTGCTCGCCCTGCTGCTCGTCCCGGCGGCCCTGTTGCTGCCCGGCGGTGGCATCGGCAGAGCCTTGATGGTCGCGAGCGTGCTGCTGGTGCTCATCGTGGAACTGCTCAACTCCGCCGTGGAAGCGGCCGTCGATCGCATCTCGCTGGAAAATCACCAGCTCGCCAAGCGCGCCAAGGACATCGGCAGCGCGGCCGTGTTCCTCAGCCTGATCAACGTAGTGGTGGTCTGGGCGCTGGTCCTCCTCGGTTGAGCGTCACGAAAGCTTAACCGCAGCGTCATCCGGCCTTCACGTTCGGCGCGCACCATGCGCGCGCATGAACGCGCCGCTCACTCCCACCCGCGGAAACTCTCTCCGCGTCGCCGTCGTCACGGAGACCTATCCGCCCGAAATCAACGGGGTCTCGCGCACCGTCGGCCTCATGGTCGAGGATCTGATCGAGCGCGGCCACGAACTCCAGTTGGTGCGCCCGCGCCAGGGGGCCGAACCCGCCGTGTCCGGACACCCGGGGCTTCGGCAGCGGCTGGTGGCTGGGATCCCGATTCCCCGGTACCCCGATCTGCGTTTTGGACTCGTATCGCGCCGCTCGCTGCAGAGGGCCTGGAGCGAGTGGCGTCCCGATGTTGTGCACGTTGTGACCGAGGGTCCGCTTGGCTGGGCCGCAGTCGCCGCCGCCAGGCGTCTGGGCATCCCGGTAAGCTCGGATTTTCACACCAACTTTCACAGCTACAGCCGCCACTACGGATTCGGCCTGTTCTCGGGCGTGATCGCCCGCTATCTCCGCGCCCTGCACAACCGGGCAGACTGCACCCTCGTGCCGACCGCCGGGATGCGGGCGGGTCTCGAAGCGCTCGGCTTCGAACGCGTCGAAGTGGTGGGACGCGGCGTCGACACCGATCTGTTCAATCCGCGCCGCCGCAGCGAGGCGCTGCGCTCCGCGTGGGGTTGTCGCGAAGGCGACATTGCCGTGCTGCACGTGGGACGCCTCGCCCCGGAAAAAAATCTCGCGCTTTTCGTGGAAGCGGCCGAGGCAATGCGTTTCCTGACTGGCGTGCGCGTGGTGCTGGTGGGTGACGGGCCGCAGGGGGCGGCCCTGCGCGCGCGCCACCCGGAGTTCACCTTCGCCGGCATGCGTACCGGGGAGGATCTCGCGGCGCACTACGCCTCCGCCGATGTGTTCCTCTTCCCCAGCGTCACCGAAACCTTCGGCAACGTAACCCTGGAGGCGATGGCGAGCGGCCTGGCGGTGGTCGCCTACGACTACGCCGCGGCGCAGCAGCACCTGCGCCACGCGGTGAGCGGACTGCTCGCGCCCCTGGGGGACAAGACCGAGTTCGTGAAGATGGCCGCGCAGCTGGCGCGCGGACCGGCGCTGCAGAAGGGGCTCGGCGCGGAAGCGAGGCGCACGGCGGAAGCGATTACGTGGACCAAGATTTTCGACGAACAGGAGTCGGTGCTGCGGCGGATCGTGGCAGTCGGCCTTGAAGAGCCCCGAGCAGGAATGGAGTCGGTACATGTCTAGGATTGCGACCGGCCTGCTGCAGCTGCGTGCCTGGGATCACGCGCTGTGCATACACTTCAATCGCGGAATCAGGATCCGGCTGGTGCTGCATTTCTTCCGTATCGTCAGCCGCCTCGGCGACGGCGTGTTCTGGTACGTCCTCGGGCTTGCGCTGCTGGCCGTTCAGGGCGTGCAGGCCCTGGGCCCGGTGGTGCAGATGGTCCTCACCGGCGCGTTCTGCACCGTGTTTTACAAGTGGCTGAAGTCGAAGACCTCGCGCCCCCGGCCCTGCGCCGTCGAGGCGGCGGTGCGCGCCGGCGCCGCCCCGCTCGATGCCTTCAGCTTTCCCTCGGGTCACACACTGCACGCGGTTGCCTTCAGCGTGGTCGCGACCGTCTACTATCCGGCGCTTGCCTGGGTGCTCGTTCCCTTCAGCGTGCTGGTGGCGATGTCGAGGCTCGTCCTCGGCCTGCATTACCCGAGCGACGTTCTCGCCGGAGCCGCGCTCGGCGCTCTCGTTGCACGGGCCTCGTTTTACGTCTGAACCATCGAGGCCGCCGCCACGCGACATACGCAGCTGAATCCGGAGCGCAGGCGGGAGTGAAGGCGCGCCGATGCTGAGCGAAGTCTTTGTGACTTACGAGCCAAACGCCGGAGAGCGCTGGCCGTGGCCGGAATCGTGGGATAATCGCCGTGGCAACGCTTCGCGCTCCGGCATGAGCGACATCCTGATCCGATCCGCAATCGCCGTACTCCTCCTTTCGATATCGGCTCTGGCCGCCGGCCTGCTGTGGGGGGCTGCCTGGGGATGGGCGCTGCTCTCCCTCGAACTCGCGGCGCTGCTTGCGCACCACGTGCTGCAGCTGGGCAAGTTGCGCGACTGGGCGTCGCGCTCGCTCACCGAATCGGTTCCTGAGGGCTCCGGGGTCTGGGAAGAAATCTTTGCGCTCCTCTATCGCCGGCAGCGCGCCGAAATCGGCGAGCGTCATCAGCTTGCGCGCTCGCTGGCGCGCTCGCGGCAGGCGGGCCGCGCGCTGCCCTACGGCGTGGCGATTCTCGACCCGGAAAAGCGCATCGTCTGGTGCAATGACGCCTGCGAGGCGCACTTCGGCATCGACGCCAGGGCCGATGCCGGCCAGGCGATCACCAACCTGGTGCGCCAGCCGGAGTTCGTCGAGTATGTCACTGCCGGTGACTTCTCCGGGCCGCTGCAGCTGAAGACCGCGCGCGGCGACGGACCGATCCTGTCGGTGCAGTTCGTTCCCTACGTCGACTCGCAGCGGCTGCTGCTGTCGCGCGATGTCACGCAGTTTGCGCGCATCGAAACCATGCGCCGCGATTTCGTCGCCAACGTCTCGCACGAGCTGCGCACGCCGCTCACCGTCCTGGTCGGGTTTCTCGAGACGGTAAGGGAACTGAAACTCGATCCCGATCGCTCGCGCGACTACCTCAATCTCATGGCCGAGCAGGGCCGGCGCATGCAGCGCATCATCGACGACCTGTTGACGCTGTCGTCGCTCGAATCCTCGCCCGAGCCGCCACGCGACGATCGCGTCGATGTCGCCCGGCTCCTCGAACGCATCCGCGGCGAAGCCGAGGCGCTCTCGGGCGGCCGCCACCGGGTATCGCTGGTTGCCGATCCCGGATTCGACCTGCTCGGCAGCGAATCCGAGATCGGCAGCGCATTTGTAAACCTGGTGAGCAACGCGGTGCGCTACACGCCGGCGGGAGGCGAGGTGCGCCTTTCGTGGCGCGCATCGGAAAAGGGCGCGGAGTTCGCCGTCGAGGACACCGGGCCTGGCATCGAGGCCGAGCACATACCGCGCCTCACCGAGCGCTTCTACCGCGTTGACCGCGGCCGCTCGCGCGAATCGGGCGGCACCGGCCTGGGGCTCGCCATCGTGAAGCACGCCCTCGCGCGGCACCAGGCGACGCTGGAAATCGAAAGCACCCAGGGGAAAGGCAGCCGCTTCACGGCGAGCTTCCCGGGACGGCGCGTGACAGCGCAGCGCTCAGGTTCCCCGCGACTGGAGGCGGCGGTGCTGGCTTCCGAGCAGCAACCCCACCCCAAGCCATAGGATCGCCGCGGGAATCGCCACCGTGGCGAAGCCGGCCAGGCCCAGTCCGGCGGCCTTGCCTGCCGCGTAGAACCAGCCGCTGGCGGCGTCGCCGCCGCGGAACACCACGGTGTCGATGAAGTTCTTCGATTTGTACTTCTCTTCGCGCCCGAGGACGGTGAAGAGCATCTCGCGCGCCGGGCGCGCAATCGCGTAGTCGGCGGCACGGCGCAGAATCTGGAAGGCGACGAGGACGGCGAGCACCGGGGCGAACGCGATCGCGGCAAAACCGGCGATGCCCAACGCCGGCAGCAGGGCAAGCGCCGCGCCGACCCCGAGCTTGTCGACGAATCTCGCCACGACGCACATCTGGCCGAGCAGCGTCAGCACGTTCACCGCCAGGTCCACCTGGGCGAACAGGCGCGTGCGCTCGGCCGGGTCGGCGTGTGTCGTTGCGACCAGCTTGGCGAGTTCGAAATAGACGAAGCCGAAAAGGACCGTATACAGCAGCACCCAGGCGACGATTCCCAGCAGGTACGGAGAGCGCAGCACGACGAGCACGCCCGACCAGGTGGTGCCGCCGATCTCGCCCTCACGCGGGGTTTCCGGCCGGCCCGGGCCGGTCAGCGCCGGTCGCTGCAGCAGCGCGCGCACGCAGGCGAGGGCAAGGCCGAGGAAGGCGCAGGAGACGAGCAGCAGGTTCGCGGTGCCGAGCGGCGCGGCGAGCAGCGCCGTGAGCGAAGGTCCTGCTAGGGCGCCGCAGCTGCCGCCCGCGGAAACGAAGCCGAACAGCCGCACGGCCTGCGCGGGGCAGTGGAGGTCGACCATCACGCTCCAGAACAGCGACACGGCGAACAGGTTGAATACGCTCACCCAGATGAAGAAGGCGCGCGCCACTGCCGCAGGCGCAAGCTGCGCGCGGAACAGTGCGTAGAAGATGAGGACGTTGCCGATGAAAAAGAGGTAGGTCCAGGGAACCAGGCGCCGTCGCGGCAGGCGCGCTGCGGCGAAACCGAATACCGGTACGGTGGCGAGCATCGCGGCGAACGTGGCGGAGAACAGCCAGGGGAGATTCTCGACGCCGCCCTGCACGCCCATCTCGTCGCGCAGCGGCCGCAGGATGTAATAGCCGCACAGGAGACAAAAGAAACCCGCGAAGGCCCATAGCGAACCGGCGACTTCGTTGCGCTCGATGCGCACGATGCGCTTCAGCGCAGTGTGGGCAAGGTCCATGGATCGCGCGCCGGCCGGCTCATGCCGGGCATCGTATCAGGGGGATAGAGGCGGAAATAGTGCACACCTTACCTGGCATCGGTCTTGCTCATATCAAGGCGTAGCCGATTGCGGCGACGGCGGTTCGAGGCAGGCGCGACGACAAAACATCGCAAGTGTCGCTCCCCCAACAAGCCAAACTAGGAAAGGAGACTACAGATGCGCAAAGTTCTCTTGATTGCTTCGGTGGTGGCGCTGGCGTTTGCGCCGGTGAGTTTCGGTGCGGCCAGTGTCGTCGGCGAAAAGCTCGACAGCGGCCTGGGTAACCTGCCAGCCAGCTACACGGGGGCCGAATTCCAGAAAGTGGTCGCGGGCGAAAAGATGGACAGCGGCCTGGGCGATCTGTCGGCTAGTTACACGGGCGCTGAATTCCAGAAAGTGGTCGCGGGCGAAAAGATGGACAGCGGCCTGGGCGATCTGTCGGCGGGATACACCGCGGCGGAATTCATGAAGACCACGCTCGCCAGCTATCGCGTATTCGGTGAATCGCTCGACAGCGGCTTGGGCGATCTCCCGGCCAGCTACGCCGCGACCGAATTCCAGAAGTTGGTCGCGGGCGGAAAGCTCGACAGCGGCCTGGGCGACCTTCCGCCCGGCTACACCGCGGCGGAATTTCAGGAGCAGCTGGTCGCGACGCGCTAGGCCGGCGGACTCGAACAGGTTTTCTCCGGGCCCGGCGCCGCCTCCAAGCCGTCGCCTGTCCACGATACGGCTGGTTGCCCTCTAGGGCGCCAGCCGTTCGATTTTCCAGGCACCGCCGGCCCTAATAAGGTAGCGCAGCCGGTCGTGCAGGCGGTCCTTGCGGCCCTGCCAGAACTCGAACGCGTCGGGGGCGAGGCGATAGCCGCCCCAGTGCGGCGGCCGCGGTGGCGCGTCGCGCCAGCGCTTCGACGCTTCTTCGAGTTTCGATTCCAGTACTTCGCGGTTCGCCACTGCCTCGCTTTGCGGCGAGATTGCCGCGGAGAGCCGGCTGCCGAGCGGCCGGCTGGCGAAATATTCGTCGGATTCAGCGGCGGAGACCCGCTCCACGCTTCCCTCGATGCCCACCTGCCGCTCGAGTTCCTTCCAGCAGAAATGCAGCACCGCCCGCGGGTTCTCTTCCAGTTCGCGCCCTTTCCGGCTGCTGTAGTTGGTGAAGAAAACGAAGCCGCGCGCATCGAACCCCTTGAGGAGCACCTCGCGCGCCGAGGGCCGCCCGTCGCGCGTCGCGGTCGCGAGCGTCATCGCGTTGGGCAAGGCCACGCCGGAGCCGAGCGCCTCCTCGAACCAGGCGCCGAATTGCGCGAGCGGGTCGGGCGCGAGATCGCGCTCGTGCAGGCCGGCGCGCATGTACTCCCGACGCAGGGCGGCGAAATCCATACGGGAATTCTACCTGTGGCGGCGCGCGTACAGGCTGCCGCCGCAGAGAAGAATGGCGGTAGCCCAGAACACCGGCGCGATGCCGAGCGCTGCGCCGAGCGCGCCGAACAAGAGTGGCATCCCCGCCTGGCTCATGTTGATGAGGGTCATGCGCACGCCCACCGCCTCGCCGACGCGTCCCTCCGGCGCCGCGTTGTGCAGCAGCGACATCACCATCGGCTGCGACATGCCCAGGCCCAGGCCCAGCACGAATGAGAGCCCCATC
The DNA here is from genome assembly GCA_041490545.1 of Gammaproteobacteria bacterium. GTDB lineage: Bacteria > Pseudomonadota > Gammaproteobacteria > Burkholderiales > SG8-39 > VBDM01. The sequence continues at coordinate 5,985 of JBGPTG010000063.1, read as the reverse complement.
AGCAGGCCGGCGCGCTCGATCAGCGGGAAGAGCAGGAACGTCGTTCCGGCGGTCGCGAGCGACACGGTGAGCAGTGGCCACGCCGTGAGCCGCCGCGATATCGCGGGCAGGAACACCCGAATGACGAAGGTCGCCACCGAGAACGAGCCGAGCACCAGGCCGATGCTCGATGCCGACAGCCCGATGCGCGAGCCGTAGATCGGTATCGCAAAGGTGAACATGTCCCAGGCGGTGGCGAGCAGCGCGCTGGTCACGAAGATCGGGCGCAGACGGCGGTCGCGCAGCAGGTCGGCGATGCTGCGGCGCGGATCTGCGGTCACGCCGTGCGCGGGCGGATGCGGCAGGCGCACGCGGTTCAGGGCGAGCAGCGCCGCCGGCAGCAGCGGAAAGGCGGCGAATGCCGCGAAAGTCGCGGCGTGCCCGATCGCGTCGATGCCGAACCCGGCGATCATCGGGCCGGTGAACCCGGAAATGGAGAAGCCCAGAGCCGCCAGGCTGAAATTCACCGGCCGGTCTTCCGGCCTGCCGATGAAACCGACGATGTTCTGGTAGGCGACGTGGTAGAGCATGAAGCTCGAACCGATCAGGACGGAGGCTACGGCCAGCGCCGTCAGGCTTTCCCAGAGATAGGGAACGAGGGTCCCCGCGGCGAGGGCGATCGAGCCCGCGAGCATCGGTACGCGCGCGCCCATGCGATCAGTGAATCGTCCGATGGTCACGGCGAAGAACATCGGCAGGATCGCGTACAGCGCCATGAGCGCACCCACGACGAGCGGCGTGGCGTGCAGGTGCAGCGCATACAGCGACACAGCGACCCGCGTTCCGGCGAACACCGAATGGTTGAGCAGCGTGATGAAGATGAGGAAGTAGAGAGAGCGCACGCGGAGCAGCCGGCGAAAGGAGCGCGGGTTTTCGGCCGATTCTGTCGGCGCGGCGCCCTTCCGGATTGCAGAAGTATGACAGCCGGCGAACTTGCAGTCGACAGATACGATCGGTCCGGGGCGGCACGCGGCACGCAGCCGGGCCCGGCTTAATATGCGTGTCACAACCCGGCTCTATCTTGGCCACTCCTATCAACGACCCACGAGGAGCAGCCATGCCATTCCGGAAAACCCTGATCGCTTCGCTGATTGCCGCGCCGCTGGCGCTGAACGGCGGCACGGCGCTCGCCCAGCATCTGACGCACGTCCCCAACGCCAACCCCAAGAACCCCGGGGTGACTTCGGCCACCATCCTCTCCCCGGAACTCGCGCAGATCGTGCGCGCTCAGGGCGCGATGCCGGTGGAAAATCCCACCGACGCCGTCAACTACTACGGCTACATCAACAACCAGCCGAACCTGCTGCCGGCATTCGGCAGCAACGTCGAGGCGAGCAAGACCGAACCCGACAAAAACACCTACCTGGTGCTCCACGGACTGCGCGGCGCCGATCCGGCCTACGACTATGGCGCGCATTTCCTGTTCCAGGGACACGAGGCCGGCGCGGGCGTCATCACCCGCATCAACCTGGACGCCGATGCGGCGCATCGCGTGACTGTGCTCGCGACCCGGGACAGGAACGGTAATCCTCTTCCCAGCTTTGACGGCTCGACCTGGTATCCGTGGGCGGGCCGTCTCCTGTTTACAGGGGAATTCGGTGGCGCCGTAAGCGGTGGCGTGTGGCAAGCAACGCTTGACTTTCCGTCGGTGGTCGAAGACATCTCCGGTGTGATCGGGCGCGGCGGTTACGAAGGCATCCAGGCCGACTCCGACGGCAACCTCTGGATCGCGGAGGACGTGGGAGGCAGCACCATCGCCGGCGCGCGGCTGCCGAACAGCTTCATCTATCGCTTCGTCCCAAAGAATAGATTCGATCTGAAGCAGGGCGGCAGGCTGCAGGCACTGCAGGTGATGTCGAAGGCCAACCCGGGCAAGGCGATTGCATTCAACCCGGCGAGCGCGCTCACCCAGGACGTGAAGGACCTGCACACCTACGGTATCGTGTTCGATACTAATTGGGTAACGATCCACGATACCGACGTGAACGGTACCACGCCATTCGATGCCAACGCGCTCGCCAAAGCGAAGCTCGCCACGCCGTTCAAACGCCCCGAAAACGCTATGTTTCGCCCCGGCAGCGGCTTCCGCGAGTTCTTCTTCGACGAGACCGGCGATACCAGCGCGACGACCACGGCGGGTTCGGATTTCGGCGGTTTCGGCGGGATCTTGAAGCTCTCGCAATCGAGCCCATCGGCGAACTCGGGCCAGCTGATGCTGTTCTACAAAGGTGACGTGGTGCATACCGGCTTCGACAACGTCGCGTTCTGGGACGAACACCACATCGTGTTCGTCGAGGACGCGGGCGACACGCTGCACGCGCAGCGCAACGCGCTCGACAGTGGCTGGATGTTCGACGTGAGGAACAATTATGCCGATCCCTCCAACCAGCCGATCCGCATCATCGCTCAAGGTCGCGACCCATCGGCAACGATTGACTCCGGCCTTCAGGGAACGTCAGGCTTCCAGAACGACGGCGACAACGAGATCACCGGCATCCACGTTTCCGACGGTGATGCCTCGGTGGGCGGCATACTCGGGGCGAAGCGCCCGCACGCGTTCAAGGACGGCTGGCGCGTGTTCTATACCGGGCAGCATGGTGACAACGCCACCTACGAGATCGTCCGCAACCGCGAGGGCGACCGCGATGAAGACGATGACCGCCGCTGAGCGATAGACCTGACGTCAAGTCCGCATCCACGGCCCGGCTTTCAGCCGGGCCGTTTTCTTTTGCGGTCGTCGCGGTCGGCGTTGACGCTCCGAGCGCTGCTTGCCGCCAAAGTGACGGCCGCGCAGCGGCCGTCATCCTGAGGAGCCGCCAGCGGCGACAAAGGATCTCCTCCGGAATAGCGGCTCAAAGCGAGCCGAAATAGTCCGCCATCATGCGCCGCATGGCCTCATCGGGAAGCGCGCCCGCGGCTGCGCCGAGGTTGTCGGCGATGTGCTTCGGGTTGCGCGTTCCGGGAATCACGCAGGTCACCGCGGGCTGGGCGAGGATCCACTTCAGGAAGAACTGCGCCCAGCTGGCGCAGCCGATTTCGCTCGCCCATGCGGGTAGCGCCTTGCCTTTGACGCGAGCGAACATCGCGCCTTCGGCGAACGGGCGGTTGGCGATCACCGCGGTGCGCGTGTCGGCCGCCACGCGCAGCAGGCGCTGCGCCGCCTCGGGTTCGGCGAGCGAATAGTTCACCTGCACGAAGTCGAGGTCGCCGGGCTTCAGGAATTTTTCCAGCTCCTCGTGCGCGCCGGCGTGATAGTGGGTGACGCCGACGTATCGAACCTTTCCGGAGCGTTTCCATTCGCGCAGCGTCGCGAGGTGCGTGGGCGCATCGACGAGGTTGTGCACCTGCATCAGGTCGAGGCGTTCGACGCGCAGCTTCTTCATCGAGTCCTGCATCTGGCGGATGCCGGCCTCGCGGCCGCTGGTCCAGACCTTTGTGGCGACGAAGAGCTTTCCTTGAAGTCCGAGCTCTACGGCGAGTTGCCCGGTGACCGACTCCGACGAGCCGTACATGGGCGCGCTGTCGACGACGCGCCCGCCGAGTTCGGCGAACGCCTTCAGGGTTTCCCGGGCCTGCGCCAGTTCTCCCGCGTTTCCGGCCACGTCGAACACCTGCCAGGTACCCAGGCCCACGGCGGGAACGGCTTCATCGGTTTTCGGAATGCGCCGCGCCAGCAGCGTGGGCACGGCAGGACTCGAGGGCATGGTTCCTCCAAGGAGCAATCCGGCCGCGCCCTTCAGCCAGGCGCGGCGTGACAAGTCGGGAGCGTGCATGATGTTTATTGCGCGGCGATGCGACGCATCATACTATTCCCATCCTCGGGGAAGGGGCGGCCCGCGCGCAGCGCGCCCGGCGCGCAACAGTCCGGTGCCGCCCGCAGCGAGGGAGAGCACAAGATGGAAAAACGCATCTACGATGCCGGCCTGCCGTCCTCGAACGCGCCGTTCAACCTGTGCGTGCGCTACGGCGACCTGATCTTCGTTTCCGGGCTGCCGCCGTTCGACGCCGAATTCACGCGGCAGCTGCGCGAGGCGCGCGAGCAGGGCAGGCCGATCCCGCCGTTCCCCGACGTCCCGTTCGAGCGCCAGGTGCGCATCGTCATGGACAACATGAAGAAGCTGGTCGAGGACGCCGGTTCGAACATGGACTGCCTGCTGAAAGTGATCGTGTGGCTGAAGGACCAGCGGCAGGCCGAAGAGTTCGACCGCATCTACCGCACCTACTTTTCCAGCCGCGAGGCGCTGCCGGCGCGAACGCGCATCCAGGCGGGACGCACGCCGATGGACTGCGGGCTGGAGGTCGAGGCGATCGGCTATGTCCCGACGATCGCCAAGCACAAGCCCGCCGCGCGGGGCAAGCGCGGCAGCACGCGCCGCGGGAAGTAGGTTCCACAGTAAGTACAAGAATTCAGGTATCGAACTTTCAAAGGAGGAAGGCATGTCCAGTTTCCACAAGAAAAGCGTCGCCTGTTTGCTCGCCGCAGCGCTCTTGCCAGTCGGCGCCGCGCTCGCCCAGAAGGAAGAGAAGCGCAACATGGCGCTGGTGGGGTACAGCGACCTGCAGGGGCGTACCGCGTACCAGCCGCTCGTCAAGAAGCAGGGCAGCCGCTGGATCGCCTACGTCGGCCACCACGGCGACAACCTTCTCAATCCGCTGACCGGCAACAAGGAGGATAACGGCACCTCGATCCTCGACGTGACCGATCCGAAAAGCCCGAAATATCTCGCGCACATTCCCGGCCAGCCGGGCAAGGCCGAGGCGGGCGGCGCGCAGATGGTGCGCGTATGCGACGGCGCGGAGCTGCCCAAGGGCGACAAAGCCAAGGTGTACCTGCTGCGCTCCTCGGGCGGCTTGGCGCACGAGATCTGGAACGTCGCCGATCCGGCGAAGCCGGCACTGCTCACCCGGGTGGTGAGCGGCCTGAAGGACACGCACAAGAGCTGGTGGGAGTGCGACACCGGCATCGCTTATCTCGTCTCGGGTGTCCAGGACTGGCGCGTGCGGCGCATGACGCAGATCTACGATCTCTCCGATCCGGAGAAACCCGTCTTCATTCGAAATTTTGGGTTGCCCGGGCAACAGCCGGGCGCGACCGGCACGCCGCCCGCCGACCTGCACGGACCCATCTCCACCGGCCCCAAGGGCAACCGCGTCTACTTCGGCTACGGCACCAACAAGGACGGGTTGCTGCAGATCGTCGACCGCGAAAAACTCCTCAACGGCCCCAAGGAGCCGACCAACGAGAACCTGCTGTATCCCCAGGTCGGCAGGCTCGACCTGCCGCCCCTGAACGGCGCGCACACCACGCTTCCACTTCTGGGAATGCCGATCGCTGAATTTGCCAAGGATGCACAGGGCGGGACGCGGGATTTCGTGATGATCGTGAACGAGCAGATCCTGAACGAGTGCCGCGAGGCGCGTCAGATGGTCTGGTTTGTCGACGTGACCGCCGAGTCGCGGCCGTTCAACGTCTCCAATTTCAACGTGCCGGAGGCGAGCGGCAATTTCTGCTCGCGCGGCGGGCGCTTCGGCTCGCATTCGCCGAACGAGAACCAGCCGCCGATGTACGCGAAGCGCCTGGTGTTCGTTTCCTGGTTCAACGCCGGCGTGCGCGCCATCGACATCCGCGATCCGTACAACCCGAAGGAGGTCGGCTACTATATCCCGGCGATGACCGACAAGACCGACAAGCGCTGTGTGAAGATGCCCGACGGCGCCGAGCGCTGCAAGCGCGCCATCCAGACCAACAACCTCGAGGTGGACGATCGCGGCTACATCTACATCGTCGACCGCGCCAACACCGGCATGCACATTCTGCAGCTGACCGGAGCCGCGCGCAAGATCGCGAAGTTCTGAGGTTCGCTGGCGCGATGGCGAAGAGAAGCGTACTTGGGCGGCTCGATGAAGTGGTCGACGCCTTCTGCCTGCGCACGCGCTATTTCCGGG
>JBGPTG010000062.1:0-13022 GCA_041490545.1 Gammaproteobacteria bacterium | reverse complement strand
TTCAAGAAGACGTTCACGGCGGCGGGCGGGCAGATCGTCGGCGAAGTGCGCACGCCCCCGAACAACCCGGAGTTCGCGCCCTTCCTGCAGCGGATCAAGGACGCGCGGCCCCAGGCGGTGTTCATCTTCCTGCCGCAGGGTGCGCAGCCGGTGGCGGTGATGAAAGGCTTCGCCGAGCGCGAGTTCGACAAGGCCGGCATCCGGTTGATCGCCACGGGCGACGTCACCGAGGACAGTCTGATCGAAACCATGGGTGACGCGCCCCTGGGCGTGGTGACGACGCACCAATACTCGGTCGCGCACGAGAGCCCGCAGAACCGGGCGTTCCTCAAGGCCTACGCCGAAATCGGAGGTCCGGGCCGGCCGAATTTCATGGCGGTCGGCGCCTGGGACGGGATGGCGGCGATCTACGAGGTCATCCGGCGGCTGAACGGCAAGATCGACGGCGATCGGGCGATGGAGGTTCTCAAAGGATTGAGAATCGACAGCCCGCGCGGGCCGATCTCGATCGACCCGGCGACACGCGATGTCATTCAGACGATCTACGTGCGCCGCGTCGAGAGACTGAAGGACGGCAAGCTGTATAACGTGGAGTTCGACCAGATCGACAACGTCAAGGATCCCGGCAAGTAGCTTGCCGTACGCCGTGGAAGCGGTTCACCCTTAAACCTGTGAAGAGTATGAGGAGAATGATCATGTTCAAGCGATTGGTGGAAGTTCTCGCAGTATCGGCAGCCTGCCTGGCCGCTGTTCCGGCCGCAGCCCAGGAGCCGCTCAAGATCGGCATGGTCGTGGAGATGAGCGGAGGGTTTGCGGATTTCGGCATGCAGATGATGAACGGCGCACGCGCCTACATGAAGGTGCACGGGGACACCGTTGCCGGACGCAAAGTCCAGTTGATCGTAAAAGACACGACCGGGGTGCCGGACGTTGCGAAGCGGGTCGCGCAGGAGCTTGTCACCAACGAAAAGGTCGACTTCCTGGCGGGCTTCGGACTCACGCCCAGCGCGCTTGCGGTCGCGTCGCTCGCGACCGAGGCGAAGAAGCCGATGATCGTCATGAACGCGGCTACCTCGATCATCACCACGCGTTCGCCGTATATCGCCCGCGTTTCGTTCACGCTGCCGCAGGTCACAGCGCCGCTCGCCACCTGGGCGCTCAGGAACGGGATCACCCGGGCGTACACCCTGGTTGCCGACTACGGCCCGGGAATCGACGCGGAGACGCAGTTCAAGAAAACGTTTACAGCCTCCGGCGGGCAGATCGTCGGCGATGTGCGCACGCCGATGCGCAACCCCGAGTTCGCGCCGTTCCTGCAGCGGATCAAGGACGCGCGGCCGCAGGCGGTTTTCGTTTTCCTGCCGGCCGGCGAGCAGGCGGTGGGTTTCATGAAGGGCTTCGCCGAGCGCGAGCTCGACAAGGCCGGCATCAAGCTCATCGCCACGGGAGACGTCACCGAGGACGGCGTCATCGAGGCGATGGGCGACGCGCCCCTGGGCGTAGTCACCACGCAGCACTATTCGGTGGCGCACGACAGCGCGCAGAACCGGATCTTCCTCAAGGCCTACGCGGAAGTCTCCGGCTCATCCCAGCGGGCGAACTTCATGGCGGTGGGCGCGTGGGACGGCATGGCAGCGATCTACGAGGTGGCGAGGCGCCTCAACGGCAAGATCGACGGCGACAAGGCCATGGAGATTTTGAAAGGGATGAAGATCGACAGCCCGCGCGGGCCTGTCACGATCGACCCCACAACGCGCGATCCGATCGAGACCATCTACGTTCGCCGCGTCGAGAGACTGAAAGACGGCAAGCTCTACAACGTGGAATTCGACCAGTTTACGAACGTGAAGGATCCCACCCGATAGACGCGCGCCGGCACGCAACGTTCCCTGTCGCGGACCTTCGGCCCCGAGAATAAATGCTCACCAGTTTTCTGGGCGTCCTGTTCGACGGGCTCGCCTACGGCATGCTGTTGTTCCTCATCAGCGTGGGCCTTTCGGTGACCCTGGGCCTGATGAACTTCATCAATCTGGCCCACGGGGCCTTCGGCATGCTCGGCGGCTACGTGTGCGTGCTGGCGCTGCAGAGCTGGGGCCTGCCTTTCTTCGTCATGCTGCCCGCCGTTTTCGTCGTTTCGGCGCTGGCGGGATTGGTGCTCGAGCGCGTGCTCTACCGTTACCTTTACCGCCGCAGCCATCTCGATCAGGTGCTCGCCACCATCGGCCTGACCTTCATGTCGATCGCCGCTGCGACGTACTTTTTCGGGCCGCTGCAGCAACCCCTGCAGGTTCCGAAATTTCTGTCGGGCCAGGTGAGCGTGCTGGGGGTCGACCTCAACATCTACCGCGGATTCCTCCTCGCAGTCGGGGTCGCCCTTACCATCGTATTGACCCTCGCCCTGGAGAGGACGCGGTTCGGAGCTTCGGTCCGGGCATCGGTCGACAAGCCCCGCGTCGCCGAGGGGCTCGGAATTCGCGTCGGCCTGGTGTTCCAGATCACTTTTGCTGTCGGCTGCGGACTGGCTGGACTGGGCGGCGCACTCGGAGTCCAGGTTCTCGGGCTCGATCCGGTGTTCCCGCTGAAGTTCATCGTCTACTTCCTGCTGGTCGTTGCGGTGGGCGGCACCAGCAGTCTGAAGGGTCCGCTCTATGCCGCGCTGCTCCTGGGAGTCATCGATGTGGCAGGGAAATACTATGTTCCCCAGATCGGTGCTTTCATCATCTACGCAATGATGATCGTCCTGCTCGTCATTCGTCCGCACGGTCTGGTCAGCAGGCAATGAGTCCCCTGTTCCCGTTCAGGTCTCCCGTCCGGTCACGCGTGGCGGAGGTCGTCCTCTGGATGGTGCTCGCGGCCGGCTTCTGGCTGTGGCCATCGTATCTCGCCCTGTGGAGCCAGATCCTGATCGCAGGCCTGTTCGCGCTTTCCTACGATCTGGTGCTCGGCTATGCCGGCATCGTTTCGCTCGGTCACGCGGCCTACTTCGGCGTGGGCGCCTATGCCGCGGGCGTGTTGTCCAGGCACGGCTGGGGCGAGCCTTTCTCCGGGTTGCTTCTGGCGGCGGTCTGTGCCGGCGCAACGGGATTCCTGACGAGTTTCCTCGTCGTGCGCGGAAGGGACCTCACGCGGCTCATGGTGACCACAGGGATCGGGCTGCTGCTCTATGAGCTCGCGAACCGGCTCCCGGACATCACCGGAGGCAACGACGGACTGATCGGCATGGAGATGAGCCCGGTGCTCGGCGTATTCCGCTTCGACATGTATGGACGAACGGCGTATGGCTACAGTCTCGCGGTCACCTTCGTGCTCTTTCTCCTGATGCGGCGCCTGGTGCATTCGCCGTTCGGACTGAGCCTGCGCGGCATCCGCGACAACCCGGGGCGCATGCTCGCGCTCGGCTACCCCGTGCACCGCCGCCTGATCGCGGCCTATACGATTGCCGCGGTCTACGCCGGCGTCGCGGGGGCGCTGCTTGCGCAGACGACCCAGTTCGTCGGCACCGACGTGTTTTCCTTCAACCGCTCGGCCGAAGTCATGGTGATGCTCATCGTCGGTGGTACGGGAATGCTTTACGGCGGGCTCGTCGGCGCGGCTGTGTTCATGCTGGCGCACCATTACCTTTCGGACCTCAACGCGGTGTATTGGCAATTCTGGCTGGGCGCTTTTCTGATCGCCATCGTGATGTTCGGGCGCGACGGCGTACTGGGCGCGTGTCTGAGACTCTCGCGCGTCCGGCTCAGGCAGCGGCCGACGGGCTCCCTATGAGCGTGGTGCTGCGCACCGCCGGCCTGGGCAAGCACTTCGGCGGCATTCGCGCCGTGAACGCAGTCTCGCTCGATTTCATTCAGGGAGAACGCCACGCCATCATCGGCCCGAACGGTGCCGGCAAGACGACGCTGATCAATCTGCTCACCGGGGTGCTGCGGCCGAGCGAAGGCGAGGTGTTTCTGGGCGGGGAGCGCATCACGCGGCTGCGGCCGGACCAGCGCGTCAGGCGCGGGCTGGCACGCACGTTCCAGATCAGCAGCCTGTTTCCCGAGCTTACCGTGCTGCAGTCGGTATTGCTGCCGATATGCGAACGACACGGCGTCTCCACCAAGGCCTGGCGGCGCCTGGACGGTTGCACCCGGGAAATCGGGGCGGCGCGCGAAATCCTGAAGACCCTCAATCTCGACGCCATCGAGGGCCAGCCGGTGCGCGAGCTCGCCTACGGCCAGCAGCGGCTGGTCGAGATCGCGCTCGCGCTCGCGTGCAAGCCCCGCGTCCTGCTGCTCGACGAACCGGCCGCCGGGGTGCCTCGAGGCGAAAGCGAGGCGCTATTCCGCGCCATCGCCGGCCTTCCCGACGGGGTCACGGTGCTGTTCATCGAGCACGACATGGATCTCGTGTTTCGCTTTGCGCAACGCATCACCGTGCTGGTCGCAGGCAGCATCCTGGTCGAAGGCACGCCGCAGGAGATCGCGCGCGATCCGGACGTGAAGCGGGTGTATCTGGGGAACACGCAGTGAGCGGTCCGCTGCTCGCGGTGGACCATCTGGTGGCCGGCTACGGCGAGTCGATCATCCTGGAAGACGTGTCGATAGCGCTAGCGCCGCGTTCGAGTCTCGCGGTGCTGGGGCGCAACGGCGCAGGCAAAACCACGCTGATCACGGCGCTGATGGGATTGACGCGCATACGCGGCGGGACGATAAGCTTCGACGGCGAGAACGTAACGGGCTGGCGGCCGTACCGCCGCGCGCTCGCCGGCATGGGTTGGGTCCCGCAGGAGCGCGACATCTTCGGCTCGCTTTCGGTGACCGAAAATCTTACGGTGATCGCGCGTCCCGGTCCGTGGACGCTTGCGCGCGTCTACGAGCTGTTCCCGCGGCTCGCCGAGCGCAAGCGCAACCTCGGCGGCCAGTTATCCGGCGGCGAACAGCAGATGCTGGCAATCGGGCGCGCACTGATACTTAACCCGAAACTGCTATTGCTCGACGAGCCGTTCGAGGGTCTGGCGCCGAACCTCGTCGCGGAGCTGGAGCACGCCATCGATTTGATGATGGCCGAAGGCCTGGCCGCCGTGCTCGTCGAGCAGCACGTCGAGGCGGCATTGCGATTGTCCGAGACCGCGATCGTGCTGGACCACGGGCGGGTCATTCACGTGGGATCGAGCGCAGAGCTAAGGGAGGATCGTGCGCTGCTCGAAAGACTCGTGACTCTGCGCGCTGACTAGGAGCCCCTAGGCTGTCTATCCAGCACAGTCCAAAGCAGTCCGGAATTTTACGGAACTCGGCGCGTCCGCTGCAAAGGGGTGGTTCGGCGGCAGGCTCACGACGACGTCTTCACGGCAAGAAACTCTCCCTTGCCCACCGGAACGAGGCAGGTCGCAAATTCGGGATCAGCCGTCACCAGTGCGACGAAAGGAGCCAACTGCTCCACGTGAGACGTCGCATTATCCACGACCAACAAGCCTCCCGGGCGCAGAACTCGACGCAGGTATGGCCACCAGCCGGGATACTCCGGTCGTTCGGAATCGAGAAAGATCAGGTCGTATGCGCTCTGATCGCTTCGCTGCAGGAGGCGACCAGCGTCGTTGTGAACCAGTGTGATGAACGCCGAAAGCCCGGACCGCGCGAAGTTGGCCGAGGCGAGCCCGATCTTGTCATCTGCGGACTCCACCGTGGTGACTGAGCCGTCGATCCCCCTTGCAGCCTCGGCGAGCCAGAGGGTGGAGTAGCCGTTGGACGTGCCGATCTCCAGCACCCGCCGCGCGGCGGCAGCGCGCACGAGCACGGCCAGGAATTCGCCGGTGTCGCGGGTGATGTTGAACATGCGACGAGGGCGTTCGTGCGTCGCGGCATCATAGGCCTCGCCGAAGCGCTCAAGCTCGGCCTTCAAGGCTTCTAGGGGATCACCCACGTTCGCCTCCTGTGCGCGCCTAGCCGTCAATCCGCACGCATGCCGGTCAGCTCGATCAGCCTCTTCATCTTCGCCGCTTCGTTGTTGATGTAGGCGGCAAACTCATCCGGGGTTCCGGGCGCGGCCTCGGCGCCCTGCGCCAGCAATAGAGTCCGCATTTCGGGCGTGCGCAGGATTTCGCCGATGTCGCGATTGAGCTTGGCGACGATAGCCGGCGGCGTGTGCGCAGGGGCGAGCATTCCGATCCAGAACTCCAATTCAAAACCGGGAAGCCCGGCTTCGGCGGCAGTCGGAATATCGGGTGCCCCGGGGAAACGCTTCCTGCCGGTGACGACGTACGCCTTGAGTTTTCCGGCCTTGACCTGAGGCAGGACGCCGGGAACAAGTGCAAATCCCACCTTGACCTCGCCGCTCAGGATCGCCAGGCTCGAGGCACCGCCCCCCTTGTAATGAATCGGCACGGCATTGACACCGGTCGCGTGCTTCAGAAGTTCCATCGCGATATGGTTATTGGTGCCGGGGCCGGCGGTGGCGAAATCGATGCCACGCGGCTGTGCCTTCGCATAAGCGAGGAATTCGGACAGGGTGGAGGCCGGAACCGAAGGGTGCGCCACCAGCATGGTGGGCGCCACGGCCACGAGCATGATCGGCGCGAAATCCCTGGCGGGATCGTACGGGAGGCTCTTGTACAAATTCGGCGCGACCGCGAGCGCTGATCGGTCTGAAATCACCAGCGTATAGCCGTCGGGCGCCGCTCTCGCAACCATCCCGGTGCCTATCGTCAATGCGGCAGCCCCCTGGTTCTCCACCACGACTGCCTGGCCCCAGCGCTCGCTCAGGCGCTGAGCAAGTTGCCGGGTCACGATGTCATGGAAGGTGCCGGCGCCCCCGGTGATGATGCGCACGGGTCTGGCCGGATAGTTCTGTGCCGACGCCGACGCGGCCGCAAACAAGATGGTCGCAATCCATGAAACTGCTGTTGTGTTCCTCATTCCTCGCATGGCTTTCTCCGGTTCGTTACCGTGCCTCTCGGGCAGCGCGGGCGATATTGACAGTCCGATTCGATTGACGCAATTGTGCGAAACTTGTATCACCATCAATAGGGTTGATAAACATGGATCTCCGGGACATCGAATACTTCGCAGTGGTCGCGCAGCACGGCCATCTGGGACGCGCGGCCGAAGCCCTGGGACTGGGTCAGCCCGCATTGAGCATGAGCCTGCGCCGGCTCGAAAAATCGGCGCAGGCCAAGCTCGTGAAGAGGACGCCCAAAGGCGTGGAGCTGACGGCCGTGGGCGCCGCGCTCCTGTCGCACGTGAGCAGGCTGCGGCTTGCCCGGGACGATCTGGCGCGCGAGGTGGCCGATCTCGCTCATGGGCGGGCGGGCCACCTGCGCATCGGCGCGAGCCCGTCGAATTCCGAGGTGTTTCTGCCGGAAGCGTGCAGCGCTCTGTTGATGGAAGCGCCCAAGGTCACATTGAACGTCGCCGTCCTGGACAACGACGAGCTGCTGCCGGCCTTGCGCAAGGGCGACCTCGACATCGCGGTGACGCACGCCCAGCAGGTGCGTCAGCCGGACGTCACCCAGGAACTGTTTCGGGAGGATGAGTTCGTCGTGTACTGCGCTTCCGGCCACGGGCTCGCCAGGCGCAAGTCGGTAACGCTGGAGGATCTCGCGCAGGAGCGCTGGGCGATCTCGGCGGCGGGCGAAGCGCGGGATCGTCCGGTGGTGCCGTTCGGGTCGTTGCTATCGCTGCGCCGGGTGTTCGAAGAGCGCGGCTTGCCCGTACCCCGGATTACGCTCGTCTCGGACCTGGTGATGTTCAAGCTTCGCGTGGTAGCCCGCTCCGATCTGATCGGCGTCACCGTCAAGGCGAATGTCCACGCAGCCGCGGCCCAATTTGGCTTGAAAATACTTCCCGTCAAGGGTCTCGATTGGCTTCGGCCCGTCGCTGTCGCTTATCGAAAGGATGCTTATCTGTCTCCGGCTGTCCGGCGCTTCATCGAGATCCTAAAGGCCACGGCTCGGGGGATCAGCCGGGCACCGGCTTGATGAAGCAGGAGAGCGTGACGCAGCAAGACTCGGCGCTGGTGGAGCAGGTGACTGGTGTCAGGAAATCCGAAGCGCGTGCCGGTTGCCGAACCCCTTGGTATTGTCGATCAAGGTGATGGTATCGGGATCGAGGCGGTAGTAAGCGGCTTTGTCGAGCGCTGCGCGCAGCGCGGCCGGCATTCCATCCAGTTCCCGCAGGAACGGAAATCGCCGGCGCAGCAATTCGCGGGCATGCGCCGCTTCGTTCGATTCACCGAGCCGGCGTGCCCGGCCGGCGATCTGCACTCCGCGTATGAGGCGGAAATCGGCGTAGTCCGGCGCGACGGTCGCCGCAACATGCGTATTGCGCTCGATCGCAAGCGAATGGCGCGTGCCCGGATCCGACGTCCAGTAGAGCGAGAAGTCGTCCACCGCGAACATCACCGATGCCGCGTGCGCCGTGCCGTCGGCAACGGTCGCAAGCGACACTACGTGATGGGCACGCAGAAACGCCCGGATCTCGTCCTTTAGCGTTGCGTTGTCGATGGAAAAGCCGCTCCGGCTACGCGAAGGCGCCAGCTTCGCGCATTGTGGCGTAATCCGCGTCCGAGAGCCCGAGAATCTCGCGGAATACCCTGTCGTTGTCGGCGCCGAGCAGCGGGGCGGCCGTCGTGACATCGCCCGGCGTGTCCGACAGCAGGAATGCCGGTCCGCAATACGCGTGCTCGCCGATCACCGGGTGGCGTCGCCGCCGCCATTGTCGACGCGCGAGGAGCTGCGGATCGGTGAACAAGTCGGCCATGGTATTGACCGGGTGTGCGGGCACGCCGGCCTGCTGCAGAAGCGCGGCAGCGGCGGCGGCTCCGCGCCCGCGCGTCCATGCGCAAATGCGCTCGTCGATGGCAGCGGCGGCGCCCTTGCGGCAGGCGAGAGTGTTGAAGCGGGCGTCGCGCGACCATTCCGGCCGGCCGATCGCGGCGGCGAGCGCCGCGAATTCCTTTTGCGACCAGCACGAGAGCGCGATCCAGCCGTCCGCGTCGCAGCGGTAGGCGCCGTGCGGCGCGGCGTCCGGATCGTCGTTGCCCGAGCGCTCGGCGATGTGGCCTGTGAGGTGGTACTCGAGCAGCGGTCCGGCGAGGAACAGGAGGCCGGCTTCGTACTGCGAGATGTCGATGCAGGCTCCCGTTCCGGTGCGCCGCCGCTGTTCCAGCGCCGCGAGCACGGCCACCGCGCCCAGCGTCGAGGCGATGAAGTCGATGTACGGTCCGTACAGCACGGTCGGCGGTCCGCCGCGTTCTCCGGTGAGGCCGCAAACGCCGGCAAGCGCGGTGAGTTGTGACCCGAACCCCGGCGTGTCGGCGCGCGGGCCGGTCTGCCCCATGTTGCAGGTCGAAAGCATGATGAGCGCGGGATGGTCCGTCTTGAGCGCATCGAACCCCAGGCCCAGCCGGTCGATCACGCCGGGCCGCATGTTCTCGATGACGATGTCGCCCCACGCGCACAGCTTCTTCGCCAGCGCCAGTCCCCGCGGGTTCTTCAAGTCGAGTGTAATGCCCAGCTTCGAGTCGTTGAAATAGGCAAAGCAGCCGCCGCTATTGATACCGGGTTTCCTGTCTTTGTAGGGCGGATACTGCATGCGAAAGCCGTCGGGCCGCGCGAACGATTCGACGTGAATGACCGTGGCGCCGAAATTGGCGAGCATCTTGCCGATATGCGGCCCGGCGGCGTAGCTGCCAAACTCGACGACGCCGATCCCTGCCAATGCCTGCGGCGAGGCGCTCATGTGAGCTCCGCCGCGCGAGGAGCTTCCACCTGCGCGTCGTTGCGCGGCACAAGGCGCGGCCGCTCGCCGCCGACGATCGCGAAGCACCCGCAGTGGCGCTCGAATCCGCCGTCGGCCGCGGCCAGATCCTGCCAGAAGCCGCGTGCGGCGAGCTGCGGATCTGTCGCGATGTCGGCGACCGTGGAAACGGGATAGCCGAGCATCTCGCGCCGGTGCGCCTCCTCGAGGAACTGGTGCTTGGCAATGGAGGAGAAAAACGCTGCGATCGGCGCTTCCAGCGCGTCGACCTCGGCTTGGGTGGCGAACGTGGGATCCCATATTGCAAAATCGATTTGCGCCAGCGCGCCGAGCGGCGCGCCGCATTCGCGCATCCACGCCGCCAGTTGCGTGTTTGTCCGCCTTCCGGCGACGCCGCCGTAGAGGATGAAATTGACGAAGCCGTCGCGGCACGGCCAGAACACGCGAAAGCGCGCGCCCTCGACCGAGCGTCCGGTCATGAACGCGCCGGCGCGGGTCGGGGTCGTGCCGTCGACGTCGACGAACGTCGGCGCATGCGCAAGCGCGACGAGGGTCGCGGCCTGTGCCGACACGTCGACGCACTGGCCGCGTCCCGTGCGCGCGCGCGCCGCGAGGGCGGTCAGCGCGCCGACGGCGGCCTGTGCTCCCGCCCAGCTGTAGGACTGCGGCGCAGACACGCGCAGCGGGGTTCCATCGGGCTCGCCCGCGAGCGACATCGCGCCGCTCGCGGCCATTATCTCGAGGTCGGAGGCGAGCCAGGCGGCTTTCGGACCGGTGAGCCCGAAGGGCGTGATGGCGACGACGATCAGGCGCGGATTGATGGCGCGCAATCGGTCATGGTGGAAGAGGGCGGCTTCGCGCGTCCCGGGTGTGAATGTCGCGAGCAGCATGTCGGCGCCAGCGGCAAGCCGATCGAACTCGCGTTGCCCTGCACCCCCGCTCAGATCCAGCCGCGTGAGCCGTTTGTTGACGTTGAGAGCGCGCCAGTCCGGTGTATGAATTTCGGCGTCCGGGTTCTCGATCTTCGTGACCTCGGCGCCCATGTCGGCAAGCAGGCGCCCCGCCAGCCAGCCGGGCCGGGTGGTGCAATCGAGGACCAGAATGCCTTTGAGCATCGCTCGGTCCGGTGATGGTTACACTTCAGCGCCCCGTGCGCGCCAGCGACAACACCCAGCCTTCCATGCGCGACTTCATCTGCCGGATCTGGTTGGGGTCGAAGAAATTCTCCGGCTTGACCCGATCGACGGGATAGACGGGGCGATGGAAATCCTGCTCGTAGCCGAAGGGCACGGTGGCGTCTATGCCCATGCCGCCTTCGAACTGGGTGTTCGAAGCCGTCCAGTCCTTGTCGCCCGCGGTCATGCGCTCCGCCGGCATGAAAGTCTGGCCGCGGCCGCCGGGAATGGGGTTGAGGATGTCGGTCCTCGGGTTCACCCGCGTCGTCAGGCACCACATGATGTCGTCCATCGAGTAGATGTCGACGTCCTCCGACACGGCGATGGCGAGGCGCATGCCCTGCGAGCAGGAGAGTATCGCGGAGAGGAAATTTCGCTGCCAGCCTTCCTCGATCTTGTTGCGCTTCTTCACCTGGATGACGCAGCCGCCCCAGTCGGTCATGCAGTACGGGATGTGCACGTCCTGGACGATCCCGGGCTGCATGCGATTGCACAGCTCGAAGATCGCCGCTTCGCGTATGGTCGTGTCGATGTTGCTGTCGTCGGCCGTGTGCACGCCCAGCGGGAAGATGATCGGCCTGGACGCCGGCTTCCTCATGGTGATCGCGCTGACGTGGAAGGTCGGCGCCTTGTACGCTTTGCCCATGTAGCCGGCCCATTCGGGATGGAAGAAGGTCTTGCCCTGCACACCCTTCTCCTCCGACTCGGCGGTCTCGTAGCGCTTGTCGCGGGGGTGGATGTGTCCCTCGAGCACGTACTCCGCGTCCGCCAGCGCCCAGGCATCGACCGTGCGCGCCTTGACCAGGCGAACCGGGGATCCCTGCACGGCGCCGGCAATGCCGATCTCGTCGCAGCCCTTGGGAAGAATCACGTAATCGAAACCCGCTCCGGCGAGCAGCGTGCACGCGGGCGGCACTCCGAAGCACACGGTGATCGGGATCGGCTTGTCGTCGTCGTAATGCTGGGTGTAGACCTGCCACATGTGCGAACCCGGCGATATCTGGAAAGTCCCGACGTTGCCCCAGCGGAAGTTCATGCGGTTGTAGCCGAGGTCGCTGCCGCCGTCGAAATAGTCGCCGACGATGCAGCGGATGCCCGAGCCGATCGTCAGCTCGGGCTCGAGCGCGGTGTGGCGGATTGCCGTGATCCACTTGTTGACGTCGAGGTCGCCCGTGATGACGTGCTCCTGGCAGGGCGCTTCGCGGCCGTCGATGACGACGGACTTCACCGGATGGTTCAGGGCGTAGGCGAGCTTGCGCGTGCGGTCGGTGGCACCTTCGAAGCCGAACATCTTGTCGACGATGCGTATGTCTGCGAACAGGTTGGTGACGGCGCGGGCGTGCGGCATGCCCTTCACGTTGTTGAACAGGATCGGAATGCTGCCGTCGAAATGCTTCTGCAGTCCGGTGATTTCCAGGTCGGGATCGACGGGCTTGTCGGTTTCGACAAGTTCGCCCTCCGCGCGCAGCCATTCGAGAGTGGCGCGCAGGCTGGTGACATCGCGTTTTACTTGCGCACGTTTGGCGGGTTCGTTCATGGGGTTTCCTTTCGGGAAATCGCGTCAGGCGAGCTTGTGCAGGGTGGCGCCGCGGGTCATCTGTCCGTCCCAGCGCTTGGCGAACTCGGCGGGAATGCCGAATTGGTCGAGCACCCGCGCCACGATGTGGTCGACGAGGTCATCGAGCGTCTGCGGCTTGTTGTAAAAAGCGGGCATCGGCGGCAGGATGGTGACGCCGGCGCGCGCGAGCTTGAGCATGTTCTCCAGGTGGATCTCCGAGAGCGGCGTCTCGCGCACGACCAGCACCAGCCGGCGCCGCTCCTTGAGAACTACGTCCGCCGCCCGGTGCACCAGGTTCTCGCCGTAACCATTGGCGATGGCGGCGAGCGTGCGCATCGAGCAGGGCGCGATCGCCATGCCGTCGGTGAGGAACGACCCCGAGGACACGGTCGCGCCCATGTTGCCGGTGCCGTGGACGACCGAGGCGAGCTCGCGCACCTGGGCGAGGGTCAGACCTGTCTCATGCTCGATGGTGTGCTCGCCCCACTTGGAAAGCACCAGATGCGATTCGATCTGGGCGGCGTGCAGCGCCTGCAGCAGGCGCACCCCGAAGATCGC
>JBGPTG010000061.1:0-13210 GCA_041490545.1 Gammaproteobacteria bacterium | reverse complement strand
TTCGCTCGTGCCCCAGGTTGCCGCGCCGCACAGCCCGGCGAACGCGCGGCCCGCGTCGGAGTTCGCAGGAACGCGCGTCGATGTCGCCTACATCGGCGCCTGCACCGGCGCGAAACTCGAGGACCTGCGCATGGCCGCGCGCGTGCTGAAGGGAAGGAAAGCGGCGATCGAGCTGATCGTCGCGCCCGCATCGCTCAAGGACCAGGAAGCGGCGCGCGCCGAAGGCACGCTCGGCGTGCTCGAGGCCGCGGGGGCGAAACTCTTCGCGACCGCGTGCGGCGCCTGCGCGGGCTACGGCTACCGCTTCGGACCGAACCTCAACATCATTTCCAGCATCGCGCGCAATTTCAAAGGGCGGATGGGCGATCCGGGCTCGAACGTCTATCTCGGCTCGCCGTACACGGTGGCCGCGGCGGCGGTGCGCGGGACGATCGGGGATCCGCGCGAAATGCTGGCGTAGCTCGGACGGGTTTGGTCTGCGCCAGGATTGACGGAGCCGGCAATGCTGGGAATATCTCGGGGATTAATACTCCGCCGTAATCCTGAACGTGCGCTACATCGGCTGCTCCGTCCCCGGCCCGAACCACGCCTCCCAGATCTTCACCGCCTCCCCCGAAGCCTCGATGTCGAGCAGCGCCTGGTCGATCGCCGCCTTCAGGCGCGGCTCGTCTTTTTTCATGGCGAAGCCGACGTTGCGCGACTTGGTGAAGTCGGGGAGGAAGAGGTAATCCTCCGGGTGAGCGTCCTGGCGCACGATGGCAGCGAGCACCGTTGCGTCGGTGGTAAAGGCATCCACGCTGCCGTCTTTCAGCGCCGCGAAGGCGATGGCATAGTCGCGCACGTAGACCAGGGTCACATCGGGAACGGCTTCCCTGAGATTGCCGCCGGCGGTGGACGTGCTCGCCGAGGCAGCCGTGCGGCCCGACAACTGGCGCACCGAGGTAATGCCGGAGGCCTTCTTCACGATCACCGCGTGCGGCGTGACGAAGTAAATGTGGCTGAAGTCGACCTTGCGCAGCCGCTCGGGCGTGCGCGTCATCGAAGTGGCGACGAAATCGAGCTCGCCCTGCTTGAGCAGGGGAATGCGCTCGGCGCTCGAGAGCGGCACCAACTCCAGCCCCACGCCCATCCGCCTGGCGACCGCGCGCACGAGATCGAGGTCGTAACCGGTGAGAGTGCCGTCAGCGGCCTTGCGGAAACTGAACGGCGGGGTGGTGTCGCTGACTCCGACCACCAGCTTGCCACGGGATTTGATCTCGGTGAGGCGGTCGGCTTGGGCTGTCGAAGCAAAGAGGAGGAGCAGGGATGCGGTGAGGGCGGTTCGGATTTTCTCGATGTTCGATCGCGTTGGCATGGTGGTGCAAAGTATAGCTTGCGGCGTTTGCGCCTGAAGATTGCCCCAACGCGGCTCCCGCGCTACCATTCATCCCGTCTGCCGGGGGAGCCGTGAACCGTAAAGCCTTGACCGAACGCGATGTGCGAGAGGTGCCTGCCTACTCGATCGCCGAGGCGGCCGGTTACCTGCGCCTTCCCAAGACGACCCTGCGCGCCTGGCTGCTCGGCCAGACAGGATTTCGCGCGGTGATCGATATCGCCGACCGGCGCGGCCGCCAGCTGTCGTTCATCAATCTGGTCGAAGCCTTCGTTCTCTCCGGCATTCGCCGCCAGCACAGCGTTACGTTGCCCAAGGTGCGCAAGGCGCTCGATTACCTGCGCCGTACGTTCAGGACTCCGCGTCCGCTCGCGGACGAGCAGTTTGCGACCGACGGATTGCATCTTTTTGTCGAGAAGTTCGGCGCGCTGATCGGTGCGACCCAGGAGCGCCAGGTGCAGTTGCGCGAAGTGATTCTCGATCGCCTCAAGTACGTCCGGCGCGACCCCAAAGGCGTTCCGCAAAAGATCGTTCTCTTTCCCGGCGTCGGTGCAGAGAAGCACGGCGATGTGGTCATCGACCCGCGCCTTTCGTTCGGCCGGCCGGTGATCGACGGCGTCGGTGTTCGCACGTTGATTCTGGCGCAGCGCTTCAAGGCGGGCGATTCGATAAACGAACTGGCGCGCGAATTCAACGCCGCACCGGATGCGGTGCAAAATGCCATCCGCTGCGAACTACTCGCAGCGTGAGGCCGAGCGGCTTGCTTCGCTCACTTTTTTCCTCGATTACCAGATAGGCAGATATGTGGCACTGCGTGCGGCGGGCGCCCGCGTCGAAGTGCACATCGATCACTTCGCGCAGAACGCGCCGGACCTCGAATGGATTCCTGAAGTCGGGCGAAACAGCTGGGTGCTGATTACGAAGGACGAGAACATACGGCGCAATCCGCTGGAGCGCGCGGCATATCAGGCGGCGGGATTACGCGGGTTCATCGTCACGGGCGGGGACATGGGGGGCGCAGAGTTGGCTGAATTGCTCGTGTTGCGGTTATCTGGAATGGTGAGACGGGTGGCGAACAGGGCAGGGCCGTTGCTTTTTACTGTCTCGCGTGGTGGGACGTTTACGAAACTTCTCTAACGTCGCAAAGCGGGATCTGCTAAGAGATGGCCCTCAAGAAATCCGAACTCTATTCCTCCCTCTGGGCCAGCTGCGACGAACTGCGCGGCGGCATGGACGCCAGCCAGTACAAGGATTACGTCCTGGTGCTGCTGTTCATCAAGTACATCAGTGACAAGTACGCGGGCGTTCCCTACGCCCCGATCACTCTTCCCAAGGGTGCCAGCTTCAAGGACATGGTCGCGCTCAAGGGCAAGAGCGACATCGGCGACCAGATCAACAAGAAGATCATCGCCCCGCTCGCCAACGCCAACAAGTTGTCCGACATGCCGGACTTCAACGACGCCACCAAGCTCGGCACCGGCAAGGACATGGTGGACCGGCTCACCAACCTCATCGCCATCTTCGAGAACAAGGGGCTCGATTTCTCCAAGAACCGCGCCGAAGGCGACGACATCCTGGGTGATGCCTACGAATACCTGATGCGGCATTTCGCCACTGAGAGTGGCAAGAGCAAGGGTCAGTTCTACACCCCCGCCGAAGTGAGCCGGATCATCGCGCAGGTTATCGGCATCGGCACGATGAAGACCACACCCGCCACCACAATCTATGACCCGACCTGCGGATCGGGATCATTGCTGCTAAAGGTGGCGGATGAAGCAAAAACGAAAGTAACCCTCGAAGGCCAGGAAAAAGATGCGGCGACGGCGGGCCTTGCGCGCATGAATATGATCCTGCACAACAACCCGACGGCGCTGGTCGTGCAGGGCAATACCCTTGCTGATCCGAAATTCAAAAGCGGCGACACACTTAAGACCTACGATTTCGTCGTCGCCAATCCGCCGTTCTCCGACAAGCGCTGGAGCAATGGCATTGATCCGCTGAACGATCCCTACGATCGCTTCCAGTCCTTCGGCACGCCGCCCGCTAAGCAGGGCGACTACGCGTACCTCTTACACATCGTCCGCTCGCTCAAGAGCACCGGCAAAGGCGCGTGCATTCTGCCGCACGGCGTGCTGTTTCGCGGCAATGCCGAGGCCGACATCCGCCGCAATCTCGTCCGCAAGGGCTACATCAAAGGCATCATCGGACTGCCCGCCAATCTCTTTTACGGCACTGGCATACCGGCCTGTATTGTGGTCGTCGACAAGGAGGATGCCCACGCGCGCAAGGGCATCTTCATGATCGACGCGAGCGGCGGCTTCACGAAAGACGGCCCCAAGAACCGGCTGCGCGCCCAGGACATTCACAGAATCGTGGACGTATTTACCCGGAGGCTCGACGTGCCTCGGTATGCGCGCATGGTCAGCGTCGAGGAAATCGAAAAGAACGAATTCAACCTCAACCTGCCGCGCTATATCGATAGCCAGACACCCGAGGACGTGCAGGACATTGCCGGACACCTGCAAGGGGGTATCCCCGCTGCCGATATCGACGCATTGAAACGCTATTGGGCCGTTTGTCCGCAGCTACGGCAAACCCTGTTCAAACCGAACCGTCCGGGCTACCTGGACCTCGCCGTGGAGAAGTCGGCCATCAAGTCCGCCATCTACGATCATCCTGAGTTCACGACCTTCATCGCCGGCATGAACGCCCATTTCGCTGCGTGGCGGAAAACGAGCGTCGCAACGCTCAAGGCATTGAAGCAAAGCTGCCATCCCAAGGAGATCATCGTTGCGCTTGCCGAGGGCCTGCTTGCGCACTACGCCGACAAACCGCTCATCGACCCCTACGACGTCTATCAGCATTTGATGGACTACTGGGCCGAGACCATGCAGGACGACTGCTACCTCATTGCCGCCGACGGCTGGAAGGCCGAGACGTATCGCGTCATCGAGAAGGACAAGAAGGGTAAGGAGAAGGACAAGGGCTGGACCTGCGACCTCGTTCCGAAGGCGCTAATCGTCGCCCGTTACTTTTCCAAGGAGCAGGCGGCGATTGACCAGCTCGGCGCGGACCTGGAGGCCGTCACCGCCAAGGTCGCTGAATTAGAGGAAGAGCACGGCGGCGACGAGGGCGCCTTTGCCGAGCTGGACAAGGTGAACAGGGCCAACGTCACTGAACGCCTGAAGGAGATCAAAGGCGACAAGGATGCGAAGGACGAAGCCGCTATGCTGAATGAGTGGTTGAAGCTCGATGGCGAAGAGTCCGATCTCAAGAAGGTTCTCAAGGAAGCTGAGGCCGCGCTCGACGCCCAGGCCCACACCAGCTATCCGAAGCTCACCGAGGCCGAGATCAAGACGCTGGTGGTGGACGACAAGTGGCTCACCACGCTCGACGCTGCCATCCACGGTGAGGTGGAGCGCGTGAGCCAGCAACTTACCCAGCGCGTGAAGGAACTCGCCGAACGCTACGAAATGCCGCTGCCCCAAATGGTCGGTCGTGTGGCCGAGCTTGAGGCGAAGGTGAACTGTCACCTTGAACGCATGGGGTTCGCATGGAAGTGAGAGAGCCCAGCGCGAAGTACCTCGCTCGGCTTCGCTACAAGCAGACCGAGGTGGGGGTGATTCCGGAGGATTGGAAGATCGCCCGGCTAGGGGACTTGTTTGAGATCACCTCGAGCAAACGGGTATTTCAGAGCGAGTGGAAAACTGAAGGAGTACCGTTCTTCAGAGCGCGCGAAATCGCAGTTCTCGCTGAAACAGGTTTCGTAGACAACGACCTGTTCATCAGCAAACAGATGTATGACGCCTTTCGACGGGCTTATGGTGTGCCGCAAGTGGGCGACCTGCTGGTTACAGGTGTAGGCACGCTTGGGAAGGTTTACGTTGTTCCCGATGGTCGCGGGTTCTATTTTAAGGACGGAAACATCATTTGGTTCAAGATAGCCGGCGCGATTTGCCCCGCCTATTTGCAACAGCTGTACTTGACGCCGGTTGTAGTCAGGCAAATCGCCGATTCCTCCGCCGGGACGACAGTCGGGACTTACACGATCTCCAGCGCGAAGAAGACGGTCATCCCGCTTCCGACCAAAGCCGAACAAGAAGCCATTGCCGAAGCGTTGAGCGATGCGAATACCCTCGTCGAAGTCCTCGAGCAACTCCTCGTCAAGAAGCGCGAGATCAAACAAGGGGCCATGCAGGAATTGCTTACAGGCAAGAAGCGCCTGCCGGGCTTCGAGATTGAGCCGGGCTACAAGCAGACCGAGTCGGGAGAGATTCCGGAGGATTGGGGTGTTTCAACGGTCGGAGCTGAGTTCTCCATTCAACTCGGTAAGATGCTTGATGCAGAGAAAAACTTCGGGACGCCGAAGCCCTTCTTGGGAAACCGTGCCGTCCAATGGGGGCGCATTGATCTATCCGACATCGGTGACGTCAAGTTGACGCCATCCGATATCCAACGCTTCCGGCTTCGCGAGGGCGACTTACTTGTGTGCGAAGGCGGAGAGGTTGGCCGTGCGGCGATATGGCGTAAGCCGCTTGAAGAGTGTTACTTTCAGAAGGCATTGCATCGCCTGAGGTCGATCCGAGGCTACAACGTGCAGTTGATGCTTAATATGTTGCATCGGCTGGCCTCAACCGGCCTTCTGCTGAGCTTCGTTACGCAAACGAGCATCGCTCACCTGCCGAAAGACAAGTTCGAGACGGTCCCTATCCCGCTCCCACCCACCAAAGCCGAACAAGAAGCGATCGCCACAGTTCTTTCGGATATCGATGCTGAGATCACTGCGTTGGAGTCAAAGCTCGCCAAAGCCCGCAAGCTCAAGCAAGGCATGATGCAGGAGCTGCTTACCGGGAAGATTCGGCTGGTATCCGTGCCTTAGTACCATGATTGCCGAACGCTACCCAACGGACCTCGTGATCACGGTCCAAGACTTTGGCGCGTGCCGCTGGAAGGAAGCGTTGGCTGGAACTACCCGCGAAGGGTATTCCTCCATGTGGCAGGCGTTCTCTGCGGCAGCAAGACAGTCCATGGAAGAAGGTCAACAATCCCATGGGAAATCGCTATGGCTGCTGGCGGATGCCTGCTCGATGATGCTCTCGCCCAAGAGCGCAAACGAACCCTTCAAACCTTTTACGGTAATGGAGGGAAGGCGCTCGGTGATCCCCGATGATCTCCCTGACCCCGACATCGCGTTCTTCGCGCAGATCGTCGATGGAGTAGACGATCCGTGGCTGAAAGCTCGCCTTGCAGATCTCGTTTGGACAAGGCAAACGCCACGGGATGTGAGGTTCGCTCTCGCGGCAATCGATGCCTACCGGTCGATCCCATTGGACACGGAGACTTGGGTGCGGGGCGGGCGTGAATGCTGGGAGCGAGCAATCAGCTTAGCCCGCATGCTGAGAGCGGGAGCCGGCCACAGACTGATGGAAATGCAAACGGCCATCAATGCCGTGTTTGATGCGACCACCCGCGGAGACGGCTTTCTCGCACTGTGGTTGGCCGAACTCCTTGTATCCAACGGCCTCGGACGCGATCATCGCACGGTCATCGCGCAAAAGCTCGAGTTGCTGGCTCGCACGTTTGACGGTGAAGGTGACCTTCACCGCGCGCGCGAGTATTTTCGGGCTTCGAGTGAATGGTTCAAGACGGCAGGAGACGAGGCCAAGTCAGCGGAAATGACGGTCGCTCTAGCCGAGGGCTGGGTCAAGGAAGCCGTTGCCAGAGTGTCGTCGGAAAACCCGAGCCACATGGTGGCCTCGAGTTTCTATGAGAATGCGATACAAGCTTACCGCACCATTCCTCGCTCGGAACGCACGATCCATCGCGTAGACGACCGGATTGTCGAGCTACGGACACATCTCAATGAATCTGGCGAGAAGTCTTTGCACGAGATGGGCGTCATCAAATCACCAGGCGTGGACATCAGTCAACTGGTCGAAAACGCGCGCAACGCGGTAAGGAACAAGAGTCCGCTCGATGCGCTGAAGGCGTTCGCCAATCTTCATCGAGGTGAAAACGCCAAGCAGTTGAGACAAAACGCGATCGAGAGGCTACGCAATCATCCCCTGCAAGCCTTGTTTGCCGCAACGGTGATGAGCCGGGATGGCCGTGTCATCGCTAAGCGGCCTGGGATGGGCCTCGGGAGCACACTCTCTGAGGAAGATGAAATCGTCATCCGCTCAGAAATGATTCGGGACTACGGTATTCTGGTGGGTATCGTCGTCCAAGGTGACATCTGGCCTGCACTTGAAGTTCTACTCTTAGAACATCGCTTGCGCGAAGCCGACTTCATTGGCCTTGCTAGTCAGTCTCCGATTGTTCCCAAGGGTCGGGAGCGACTGTTCGGCAAGGCATTGTTCGCAGGTTACGACCGCGACTTTGTGACGGCAATTCACCTACTGGTGCCGCAGATCGAGCACATGGTGCGCGTCCACCTGAAGCGGGCCGGCGCAAAGACAACGACCCTCGACATCAATGGAATAGAGAACGAAAACGGTCTGAGCACGCTCATGGATCTTTCTGAAACCGAGAAGGTGTTCGGTGAGGATCTGAGTTTTGAGCTAAAGGCGTTGTTTTGCGATAGCTTCGGGCCAAACCTACGGAACGAATTGGCGCATGGTTTGCTCGACGACGACGCATGCCAATCCGTCTATGCGATCTATGCTTGGTGGTTCGGACTCAGGCTCGTATTCAATACGTATTGGAATGCCAATAGAAAAGATCCAGGTGGTGAGAAAGGAGGAGAAAAGGATTGAGCGCCATCGGACAATCCGAGCGCGCCACGCAGAACAGGGTTATTGCCCTATTCCGCGACGACCTGGGTTACCGCTACCTCGGTGACTGGACCGACCGCGACAACAACAGCAACATCGAGGAGAGTCTGCTCTCTGTATGGTTGACCAAGCGTGGCTACACGTCGCCGCAGATCAGCGTTGCCCTTCACAAGCTCCGCACCGAAGCAGACAACCACAGCCGCACGCTCTACGGCAACAACCAGGCCGTCTACAATCTCCTGCGCTACGGCGTGCCCGTGAGGGTCGAGGCGGGCAAGGTGACGGAGACCGTCCACCTCATCAACTGGCACGAGCCAGAGAAGAACGACTTTGCCATCGCTGAAGAGGTGACGCTCAAGGGGAACCATGAGCGGCGGCCCGACATCGTGCTGTATGTGAATGGCATCGCCGTCGGTGTGCTGGAGTTGAAGAACAGCCGTGTGAGTATTGGCGACGGCATTCGTCAGAACCTTTCCAACCAACTGTCGGATTTCAACGCCTGGTTCTTCAGCACGGTTCAGTTGATCTTCGCCGGCAACGATTCCGAGGGACTGCAATATGGTGCTATCGGTACGCCGGAGAAGTATTTCCTCAAGTGGAAGGAGGACGAGCAAGACAACAGCCGCTTCAAGCTGGACAAGTACCTGCTCAGGATGTGCCGCAAGGACCGGCTGATCGAGTTGATGCACGATTTCGTGCTCTTCGACGGCGGCGTGAAGAAGCTGCCGCGGGCGCACCAGTACTTCGGCGTCAAGGCGGCGCAAACACACGCGCGCGAGAAAAAGGGCGGCATCATCTGGCACACGCAGGGAAGCGGCAAGAGCATCGTGATGGTGCTGCTCGCGAAGTGGATACTGGAGAACAACCCCAACGCCCGCGTCGCCATCATCACCGACCGCGACGAGCTGGACAAACAGATCGAGGGCGTTTTCACGGGCGCAGGAATTGCAATTGCCCGGAGCCGCAGCGGCAGGCAGTTGATGAACCAGCTCGGGCAGGCATTGCCGCGCCTGCTTTGCTCGCTGGTGCACAAGTTCGGCCGCAGGGACGTGGACGACTTCGATGCCTTCATCAAGGAGCTGGAAGCCCAGCCCAGCCCCACGGTGGGTGAAGTGTTCGTCTTCGTGGACGAATGCCACCGCACGCAAAGCGGCAAGCTGCACCGCGTGATGAAGGCGATGATGCCCAACGCGGTGTTCATCGGCTTTACCGGCACTCCGCTGCTCAAGAAAGACGCGCAGACCAGCCTGGAAGTGTTCGGCGGCTACATCCACACCTATAAGTTCAGCGAGGGTGTCGAGGACGGGGTCGTGCTCGACCTCGTTTATGAAGCGCGAGACATCGACCAGCGCCTCACCTCCCAAAAAAGCGTAGACGAATGGTTTGAGCTTGTTTCCAAAGACCTGAACGACTGGCAGAAGGATGAGCTAAAGAAACAGTGGGGCACCCTGCAGTCGGTACTCAGCTCCGAATCCCGAATGAGAAAGGTTACTCAAGACATCATCCGGGACTTCAAGAAGCGTCCTGGTCTCAGCAATAGCCGCGGCAACGCCATCCTGGTGGCCTCGAGCATCTACGAAGCGTGCAAGTATTTCACGCTCTTCCAGAAGACACCGTTCAAGGGCAAGTGCGCAGTAGTTACGTCCTACAACCCGCTGGCCAGAGACGTAACTCTGGAGGAAACCGGCGCTAACACCGAGACGGACAAACAGTTCATCTACAACACGTACACCGAGCTGGTGACGGACGTCGACGCGAAGCCAGGCATGACCAAGACGGAGACCTACGAGGACTGGGCTAAGGCGCTGTTCACCAAAGAGCCGGCGAACATGAAGCTGCTCGTCGTGGTAGACAAACTGCTCACGGGCTTCGACGCGCCCCCGTGCACCTATCTGTACATCGACAAGTCCATGCAGGACCACGGTCTGTTCCAGGCCATTTGCCGCGTAAACCGCCTTGACGGTGAGGACAAGGACTTCGGCTACATCGTCGACTACAAGGATCTCTTCAAGAAGGTCGAGAACGCCATCGCGGTCTACACCTCCGAACTGGATCACAGTGCCGGCGGAACCGATCCCGAGGTACTGCTGCAGGATCGTTTGAAGAAGGGCAAAGAACGCCTCGACAACGCCATCGAGGTGCTCGCCTTGTTATGCGACCCAGTCAAGCCGCCCATGGGCGAGCTGGAACACATCCATTACTTCTGCGGCAACACGGAAATTGCTTCCGATCTCAAGGAACGGGAACCGCAACGGGCCGCGCTCTACAAGGCGGCCGTGGGGCTGGTGCGAGCCTATGCCAACATCGCCGACGAGCTGGAGCGTTCCGGATATGGCACCGCCGACATCACCCGCATCGAGGATCGGCTCAAGCACTACCTGAACCTCCGCGAGATCGTCCGCAAGGCGAGCGGGGAGAGTCTCGACCTCAAAGCCTACGAAGCGGACATGCGCCACCTCATCGACACTTACATCGAGGCGGACGAGCCGAGAAAAATCTCGCCCTTCGACAACATGGGTCTGCTGGAGTTGATCGTGAAGACCGGCATTGGCAATGCCATCACGTCGCAACTCGGTGGCTTGAAGGGCAATAGGAACGCCATCGCCGAGACTATCGAGAATAATGTCCGCCGCAAGATTATCAAGGAACACCTGAGCGACCCGGCCTACTACGAGAAGATGTCGGCGCTCCTGGACGAGATCATTGTCGCCCGCAAAGCCAGAGCCATCGAGTATGAGGAACTTCTGAAACGCTATGCGGAATTGGCGAAGAGGGTCGAAGCGGGGCAGGCCGAGGATGCGCCCGCACAATTGAATACGCCGGGTCGTCGCGCGCTGTACAACAATTTGAAGCAGGCTGAGTCGTCCAGAGGCACGCGGCTGGCTGCGTCATCCTCCACAGGTGCTGCGGGAGACGACGTGCTCGATTTGGCGCTCAGGATCGATTACCTCGTGAAGGCCGTACGTCCTGATGGCTGGCGAGGCGTGCAGCCGCGCGAGCAGACGATCAAGAGCGCCTTGTTTGGAATCCTGCAAGACGCGGCCGAGGTGGAGCGCATCTTCATTATCATCAAGGCGCAGACTGAGTACTGATGGCGACGCAGCTTCAATTGGGCGATATTGCTGTGGATGTGCTGCTGAAGGACATCAAGAACGTGCATCTCAGCGTCCATCCTCCGACGGG
Organism: Gammaproteobacteria bacterium; assembly: GCA_041490545.1. GTDB lineage: Bacteria > Pseudomonadota > Gammaproteobacteria > Burkholderiales > SG8-39 > VBDM01. Next base: position 1,882 of record JBGPTG010000061.1, on the reverse strand, counting down.
CCGCGTGCGGATTTCCGCACCGTCGCGTATGAGTCTGGACACAATCCGGGTGTTCGCCGTTGCCAAACTCGAATGGATCAAGGCGCAGCAAAAGAAACTTCGTGAACAGGAGCGGGAAACGCCTCGCGAATATCTCGACCGGGAAAGCCACTACGTTTGGGGAAAACGCTACCTGCTCAGCGTAGCCGAGGGCGACAAGCCTTCGGCGGTTGCCTTGAAGCACAGCCGCATGGTCCTCACTGCGCGTGCGGGCATCAACGAGGAAGCGAAGGAGGCCGTCGTCGCTCAGTGGTATAGGAACGAGCTAAAGGCGGTTGCAGCTGATCTCGTTGCTAAATGGGAGCCTATCCTCAAAGTTAAAGTGAGCCAGGTCTTTGTCCAGCAGATGAAGACCAAGTGGGGAGGCTGCAATCCACGCGCCCGTACGATTCGCCTCAACACGGAACTGGCGAAGAAGCCGAGGGAATGTCTCGAATACATCGTCGTGCATGAAATGGTCCATCTGCTGGAGCCGACGCACAATGCGCGCTTCGTCGCGCTGATGGATCAGTTCATACCGAGGTGGATATTTTTCCGCCAGAAGTTGAATCGTTTACCAGTTCGTCACGCGGATTGGGATTACTGAAGCATTCGTTGTTTTACCCGCCTAGGCAGCGGCCCGAAGCGGAGCGTCAGCAACCTCTGTTTCCCGGATGAGATGAACCAGCTGCGGCGCGCCGCAAGCGACGGCCGCGCGCGCAACCAGACTCCGGTGGCATCGGTTGTAGTCGGCCTCGAAACAGAGCAGACATGCCGTCTTTCTCTTTGCCGCGAGCGCCAGCTCTCTGACGGCGTCCGCCTGAGTCTTGAGATACCGGCAAAAACTTCTCTCGTAGATACCCCAATCCCCGTCCAGCTTGAAGCGTTGCCGAATCGCCTTGGGGCAGCCCAGCGCGGTCATGGAAAGGTATTCGATTCCGTGCGCGACCAGCGCCGCCGACAACGCGTTCTTGGAGAACCCCTTCTTTCGCGACAGCGGATACTCGCGAACATCGACAAGCTGGCGAACGCCGGCCTCCTTCAATCGATCTATGAAGGTATCCAAATCCAGTCCTTCGTATCCGAAGGTGTAGAGCTTCATATCAAGGTGTCCGAGCAAACCAAGGTGGGTGCATGTTAGCAGTTGGCCGACGCAGCCGCCTCCAGCGTCATCCCCAACGTCCTGGTGGTGAGGCAGCGGCATCGACGCAGCGGCGGTTAGAATGTCGCGCACATCCGCCAGGAGGCCACCCATGACCAAAATCCTTCGCTTCCTCACCTTCGCAACCCTCTCCCTCTGGCTCCTCCCCGCCCTCCCCCAAGGCAAAGGCGTCGAGCGCCTCTACATCCTCAATTGCGGCGAAGGAGTCGCCGGCGATATTTCGCGCTGGTCGCCGGGGGTGAATGTCGGCAAGTCGATGGATTTCGTCGATAACTGTTATCTGATCAAGCACGCGCAAGGGTGGTTCGTGTGGGACACCGGCGTTACCGACGCGATCGCGGCGATGCCGAACGGGCTCGCGCCGGCGGATCCGCGGGCGACGCACTGGCGGCGGCCGAAGACGCTGGCCGCGCAGCTCGAGCAGCTCGGGGTGAAGCCGCAGGACGTGAAGGGCATGGCGGTGTCGCACACGCACCCGGACCACTCAGGCAACGTCGAGATGTTCCCGCAGGCGATGCTCTACGTGCAGAAGGCCGAGTACGAATGGCCGGGGGCGAACAACGCGCCGCGCTTCAAGGCGGGGCACCCGGTGACGAAGATCGAGGGCGACCGCGACATCTTCGGCGACGGGAGTCTGACCATCGTCTCGACGCCGGGGCACACGCCGGGGCACCAGTCGCTGCTGGTCAGGCTGCCGAAGAC
>JBGPTG010000060.1:0-13295 GCA_041490545.1 Gammaproteobacteria bacterium | reverse complement strand
GGATCGTCGAGAAAATTTGCGTCCCTCTGGCGAATTTCGCGCATGGCCTGTTCCCCGATCTTGCGCTCTGTCTGGGGGGAAATCAGCGCCCCGGACGAATCGCCCAGCTCGGGCAAGCCCTGAGCCTGCACTTGCTGAGCCAACAATACGACTCCGAGGCAGGCAGCGTGGATTCTCATGGATAATATGATACCGCTGTCCCACCGGGGTTCCCGGGAGAGGTTATGAAACGTTCCGAAAAATTGAGCCACTTTGACGGCTCCGGACAAGCCCACATGGTGAATGTCGGCGAAAAACCCGAGACGCGGCGCTTTGCGCGTGCTTGCGGGACCATTCGCATGTCGCCCGTGACGTTGAAGCTCATTCTGCGCGGCACCCCCAGAAAGGGAGATGTTATCGGCGTGGCCCGGATCGCGGCTATTCAGGCCGCCAAACGAACTGGCGACTTGATTCCGCTATGCCACCCACTGGGTCTAACGCGAGTCACGGCCGAATTCACGGCGGGAAAACGCCGACCGGAGATTCGCCTGGTGGTCACCGCAGAAACGATCGGCCGGACCGGAGTGGAGATGGAGGCGCTCGCTGCCGTGAGCGTGGGACTGCTGACAATCTATGACATGTGCAAGGCGGCAGACCGTACCATGATCATTCAGGATATCAAGCTGCTTGAAAAATCCGGAGGGAGATCCGGGCACTTCAAGAGGACTGGCGACTGAGCAACGTTCCCGGACCCTGCGATAAGGGGGCCTGCAGACCGCTACTAGGGCTGGCTGCGTCTACCAGAGCGCGCTTGCCCGACTTCGCGCGCGTCCAACCGCTTAATCTCATAGTCTGCGCCGCCGAAACCCAGTTCGAACGCGCGCTGGTACTCCGCCTTCGCCTCATGGAGCCGCCCGAGACGCTCCAGAACCAACCCCAGGCGGTGGTGGCTGACGCCGATCTCGGGCCGAAGGTCGACCGCCCGAGACAAGTACGGTAACGCGAGCTGAAACTCCCCGAGAAGAAAATGGATCACCCCACGCGAATAGTAACAATGAACAGTGTTGGGGTACTGTCTCATGCACCTTTCGGAGATTTCAACGGCCTTGTCCGGTCTCCCGCCGTACACGTACTCCCTTCCCAACATGTACATGGTACGTGACCCCCAGGGAACTGGAGTCTCGGGCAGTTTCGCGACCGCGTCCTCCCAGAGGAGCAGCGAACTTGAAAATGTCACCAGGCGGCCATGGGCCTGATAGAACAGCAGCGGAATCGCGACTGCAAGGGCCGCGAGCCCGGCTCGCAGCGGCACAGCGCTCAGCAGAGCGACAAGCGCAATCAGGATGCCCGGTGCCCAGAGATAGCTGCGGTAAAGAACCAGTGGCTCCTGGAACCTGGCTGCGCTGAATTCAACGAGAAAAAGAATCCAGGTGTAAAGCATGCCGAACCCAGCAAGTCCCGCTCTGCCGCCGCGCCGCAGGAGCAGGAATCCCAGCGCGCCGAAACCGACGAACGCCGACACTTTCAGAACGATCCATCCGGCTGACCACGTCTGGAAAAAATCCACGCGCAGGTCGATGGACATTGCCCCTGCGTCGGGCCATAGCCACAAGGCAAGGTACTTGAAGAACAGGCCTGCTTGGGTAAACGCGCTTAGCGACAACGAGAAATCCGCGATTGCACGCCCGAAGACGCCCTCGAGCTGGGAGGCGACGCCGCCGTAATCGGGTTCGTATGTCGTGCCGAGCATCGCAGTTCTGGGCAGTACTGTGAGAATCGCTGCAGGGAAGCACACCGCCAGATAGATTGCGGCGTGACGGAAGGCGAAGCGCCGTTCCGCTTTGACCAAGAGCAAGGCCAGGACGGCGGCGGCCGGCAGCAGGATGCTGTGTTCTTTGCTTAGAACCGCCATTGAGTACATGAGCCCCGCCGAAATCGCATCGGCATAGTTGCCGCGCGCGAGACCTCTGATAAACAGAATAATCGACAGTAGCGAGAACAACGTGGCGAGGACGATGGTCCGCTCGACTAGATACGCCGCGCCATATACCGAAACCGGATGAATCGCGAAAACCACAGCACCGAGAAACGCCCATCCGGCGGCAGGCACGCGCGTCCCGGACGTCGATTCGGGGCCGTCCCGCGACGTGACGGCCCGCAGCAAATCGTAGATCAGCTTGTACAGGGCGAGCGAGCAGGTAATGTGGAACGCGAGGCTCACGATCCGGTGCGCCTCGATGCTTCCGTCTAGGACCTCGGTCATTGCAAGGGAAAAGTATGCAGGAACCCGAGGCGCGAGGCCGAACAGATGCGTGGCGTAATACGAAAACCCCTGCCCCGAGAAAAACACCCAGTCGTCGAAGACCCGCGGGTTGTCGAGGAAAGGCCAGTACAGACCGCAGGCGAGCGCTGCGATCAGGCCCATGGCGACCCAATGCGGAAACCGCGCAATGATGCTCGAGATCATGGCAAAAAAAAGGTACCCCGAAGGGTACCTTTTTGCTGCTTGTTGCTACAGAGGTGCAATCAGCCGCGGCAGGAACCCGGCAGGTACTTCGGATTGACGGTCGTGCCGTCCGCAACCGACCCGCAGCGCCAGCCAAAGATCGTCGCTCCACCCACCTGGGCTTGGGTTGCGGGAGTGTTCGCGCTTGCCAGCGGAACCAGGGTGAGCAGATCCGAGGTGCCGGCGACAACGGCAGGGGGCGGAATGCCCTGCACGACCACCTTGACCATGCCGTTAACAGTCGTGTCGATGGTCGCCACGTACTTCGAGGCGCCGCTGACCGTCGTTGTAACCTCGCAACCCCAATTACCCGGTGCCACCGAGGCGCTGTTGCCGCTTTGATAAATTTCGGTGATCGACGTGCGGCACGCGCTCGCGGCCAGGATCACTTCGGACATCTTCGCCCGAATGGCGTAGTCCTGATACGCGGGGAGCGCAACCGCAGCCAGAATGCCGATGATCGCAACGACGATCATCAACTCGATCAACGTAAAACCTTTCTGAATCGCCTTCATGGGGTCTCCTTACTTGTGTCACGCCAGCTTGGCGCTGAACACCTATCTAGCAAGTGACGTGCCGGAACGAAGCTAAAAGGTAACTATCTGTTATTACGCAGTGTTTTTCTTCTCTGCCCAGTTGGAGCAAACGACACTCCGCATTTCCGTTCCAGGATACGGCAGATAGTGACGCTGGACGTCACACCCTCTGCACCACTTGGCTCCTATATGCGAATATAGTTGCGCCAGCCTCGGTATCGAACCAACCGTCCAAGGGCGACAAATTGATTCTCCCGCTACCCGTATTCAAGAAAGCCGACACCCTTGCCGGGAGTCTGGCCGAAACGATCAGCAAGCGCTACCCGCCGGTGATTGCCAACAACCCGGAACAGACGGTTTCCCGGAAGAGAATCGGCGAAATCCTGGACCACGCCTTCGCCGCGACACATCTATTCGGCGAGGAAAATCGGCTGGGAATGCTGGGCCGGGCGAAACTGGCCAGTGCATTCAAGTGGAGACTGCGCGAACTCGGATACGACGAGGAATTCGTTGGAATGGCAAGCGGCAGGCTTGCCAAGGCGCTGACCTAGGAATTTCCTCGCCACTTTCCCTCCGCTCCTCTGGTCGCCTGCCACAACCTCAAGGCGCATACCCGGGAATGCGGCTGTCGTCCACCTCGTCGATCTGGGCGGGATCGAGGAACTGCTCGGCATAGCGCAAATACACCTTCCTGCGCACGAACACATCGAACAGGTCCGGATCGATGTGGCCGTTGAGCCTTAAGTTTCCGAGAATCTTCAGTGATTCCGACAAGGTCTTGCCGCGCTTGTACGGCCGGTCCTTCGCCGTGAGCGCCTCGAATATGTCGGCGATTCCCATGACTCGAGCTTGCACGGACATCTGCTCGCGCGTCAACCGTCGGGGATAGCCCTTCCCGTCCATCCGCTCGTGGTGCCCTCCCGCGTACTCGGGAACGTTGCTGAGGTGCTTCGGCCACGGCAGGGCTTCGAGCATCTTGATGGTCGCGACGATGTGATTGTTGATGATATCCCGCTCCTTAGCTGTGAGCGTACCGCGACCAATGGTCAGGTTCTCGATCTCGTTCTCGGTCAGGAAATCCGCCGTCCCTCCCGAAACGTTGGTCCATTTGCGCTCGGTACCCATTCTTCGGACACGAGCCTGGGCCTCGGGCGCCATGACCTCCCCGCCCACGTTGCTATGCCGCAGGAATTCACGGTCTTCATCGATTTGCCGCAACGCTTCCCGCAGGTCCTGATCAATCTCTGCCAGCTTTTCGCCGCAGGCCATCTCGTCCAGGCTCTCCTTGCGTGCAAGATCGAGCTTTTTCTTGAGCGCGCCTAATTCGGCATCACGCTTCAGAACCTCGAAGCGCGTGTCGACAAGATCGATTCTGTCGAAGATGGTCTCCAACTTGGTGGCCTTGTCGACCACATGCACCGGCGTCGTCACTTTTCCGCAGTCATGAAGCAGGCCGGCAATCTTCAGTTCATACCGGTCCTTCTCGCTCATCGTGAATTCACGGAGCGGCCCCTCAGACGTTTCATTTACCGCCTCAGCCAGCATCATGGTTAACTTGGGCACGCGCTCACAATGCCCGCCGGTATAGGGAGACTTCTCGTCTATTGCAGTGTTGATCAATTGTATGAACGACTCGAAAAGCTTCTCCAGCTGAATGATGAGCTGGCGATTCGTCAGCGCAATGGCAGCCTGCGAGGCGAGCGACTCCGCGAGGTGCTGATCTCCCGTCGAGAACGGCACGATTTCTCCGGTCTCCGGATCCTTGCTGTTGATCAACTGGAGCACACCGATAATCTCGCCCTGATGATTTCTCATCGGCACGGTAAGGAACGATTTCGAGCGGTAACCGGTCTTCTTGTCGATGTTGCGCGTTCCGGAGAAATCGAACCCCTCGGCCGTGTAAGCGTCGGCGATGTTGACGGTGTTTCCGGTCAGTGCAGCGTAGGCAGCAACCATCTGGTTGTTGGGCCTTCCGTCTTTGCCATACAGATGCACGGGGTAGAACGGAATCGGGTTGCCGGTCGTGCCCCCCATGGCGATGTTCAGCGTCTCATTCCGCATGATCGCGAACTTGAGTCGCTGGCCGTCCTCGAGGTTCTCCAGCAGGTACAAGGTGCCGCCGTCGGAGCGGGTTATCGCCTTTGCGGCCAGCAGTATCTTCTCAAGAAGACTATCTATGTCCCTGGCCTGGGACAGCGCCGCCCCTATCTCGTTGAGCTGCTCGAGGCGGCGGAACAGGTCTTCGACGGTATCCAAGGACGAAATCCCGAACGTGGTATCGCGACGCTAATTGAGATTCGGGACTTTTGCGGCTACTTTATGCAGACTGCCCGCACTTGAGGCATGTCGGTGCTGCCCTGCAGCACCTTTTCAATTCCGTCCATTTTCAGGGTGCGCATGCCCTCCTCCAGAGAGACCGCCAGAATCTCCGCAACCCTGGCGTGCTCCTGGATCAGCTTCTTGATGCGATCGGTGGCGATGAGAAGTTCGTGCAGGCCGAGACGCCCCTTGTAGCCGGTATTGCTGCAGGCATCGCAGCCCTTGGCCTTGTATAAAGAAAACTGGCCTTTTTCGTTCGCATAGCTCTTCGCCAGATCCCGGTATACGCCCTCGTAAGCAGTCTTGGCGTCCTTCTTGAACGCCGTGGTGTTGAGCAACTCGGAGCAGTATTCTTGGAGCATTTGTCGCATCTCTTCAGGCCCCGGAGAGTACGCCTGCTTGCACTTTCCGCACAATCGCTTGGCCAGCCGCTGGGCCAGAATGCCGAGAAGGGCGTCCGCAAAATTGAATGGGTCCATGCCCATGTCGAGAAGCCGGATGATCGACTCCGTGGCACTGTTGGTATGGAGAGTCGCGAACACCAGGTGCCCCGTCAGGGATGCCTCGATCCCCGTGCCCGTGGTCTCCTTGTCGCGCATCTCACCGACCATGATGATGTCGGGGTCGGCGCGCAAGAACGCCTTCATGATGGTTGCAAAATCGAGCCCCGCCTTCTTGTTGATTTGTACCTGGCGCAACCCCTTCTGCGTAATTTCCACCGGATCTTCGGCGGTCCAGATTTTCGTGTCCGGGGTGTTTAGGAAACCCAGGACGGAATGCAGCGTGGTCGTCTTGCCGGAGCCCGTCGGTCCGCACACGAAGAACAGGCCGTAGGGCTTGCTGACGGTGTCTTTCAACTTCGGCAGGTTGTAAGGAGACAGTCCAAGCTTGTCCAGGGGTATCGGTTCACCGGCTGCGAGGATCCGCATCACGATGTCCTCGACGCCACCTTGAGACGGGATGGTAGCGACGCGCAACTCGATATCGAGCGGACCGAACTTCTTGAACTTTATCTTCCCGTCCTGGGGCTTTCTCTTCTCCGAGATGTCGAGGTCACACATGATTTTCAGCCGCGCGACGAGCGCATTTCGATACGAACCCGGGACTTCGATGTACGGCACCAGAGATCCGTCTTTCCTGAACCGGACTTCGGTCTTGCCTTTGCCGGGATAGGGCTCGATGTGGATATCCGACGCCCCTTGGTTGTAGGCATCGATGATGATCTTGTTGACGAGTTTCACCAACTCGTTGTCTGCCGCAGCCGAGACATCGTCCGAGTCTCCTCCGATCTCGACTACCTGATCTTCCTCAAGACCCGACAGCATGTCCCCGATATCACCGGAGTCCACGGATTCGGCACCGTAGAATGACCTCAGCGTTTCCTTGAATTCCTTCTGCGTGGTGACGCGGTAGGCGAGCCTGGCCTTGGGAAACACGTTCTGCACGATCCTCGAACTCCTGATGCGCTCGGGATCCAGGCACAGGATGACCAAGCCTTCTTTGGAGTCCTCAATTGGCACCCATTGGTTCGAGTCGACGTATTCCCGCTTCAGGTTCTTGAGAAGGTCCATGGACTTGATGCGATCCGGCTTGAACGGCTCGTAGGGCACTCCGAAAAACTTGGCCAGCGCGGCACCGATCGCAGGAATCTTTACCTGAAATTCGTCAGTGAGCACCGTTTCCACGTCGACAGCCTTCTTGCGAGCCGACCTTGCCGCAAGTTCAAACTCGGCCGCCGAAATCACCGCATCGCTAACGAGAAAGTCATACTTTGTCTTCAGAACTTGCGGTTTCTGGCGCTGCTTGAAGGCAATGGCCAGCGTCTGGCACAGTTCGGTAACGCCCTCCTCCGCAAGCTGACTGAACGGAGCGCCGGCCTTGTTGTTGATCAGCTGGACCACGCCGATCAGTTCATTGCTGCCCTGTTCCCCTACGGGAGCAACCAGCATCTGCTTCGTGCGATAGCCGGTACGCTTGTCAACCTCCTGCAGGAAACGCAGATTGGGGTTGTGCGACTTGAGTTCTGCCTCGTCGTATACGTCTCTCAGGTTGAGCATTTTTTTTGACAATCCGACATAACCGGCGATTGAGTGCTCGGCTATCGGCAGCTTGAGATCTTTGAACGAATTGAGGCCTGTCTTGACCTTGGAAACAATGGTCTGCTTGTCCTCCCCCACGGTGTAGATGGTCAGACGGTCGGCATTGAAGAGATTGCAGATATCGGCACTCACCTCCAGCATGATTTCGTCTACATTGCTGGTGGCGTGAATCTTGTTCGTGACGATCTGCAGGTTCTTCTGAAACGTCAGCCGGCTGTTGACATCGCCGGCCGCTCCCGCGTGAGTCTGCAATACTGCGCTCATGGATATTCCACCCTGGGTCTACGGCCTCGAAATTTCCCAATAATCAAATTACTTTACCACTGATCCGCCCGCATAGGATCGGTATCCTTACCTGAAAAAACGCGGTCGGTGACGCTCCTAGCGACGCGTGGTCCACGACAATGAGAATGCCTTGATCAGAAGCTTCACTCTTCTCCAGGATCCGCTCCCGGGCCGGCTCTCCGGGTTCCAGAATCACTTCCCAGGTGCGGTTCCTCCCCAGAGTCCACCCGCCAGCAGGAATACCCGGAACCCCCTCTGCGCGAGCAGAAACACCGCCGCCGCGCTGCGCCTCTCACTTTGACAGTAGAGGACATACTCCCTGCTCTTGTCCAGAACATCAAATGCATTGCGAATCTCCGACAGCGGTATGTTGATCGCACTGGGAAGCCGGTCATATTGATACTCCGACGGATAGCGCACGTCGATCCACTGGCCGCCATCGGCAATCTTCTTTCGGGCTTCTTCGGCCGATACGCGGCGCAGCATCGGCTCGCGCAGCAATCCAATGAAATCCGATTTTGCCAGCCGAAGCAAGGTGCCGTCGGACTTCATGGTAACGGTGGCGTTTCGCTTGGCCTCTGACACCAGCGCCTCTTCGCCGAACGCGTCGCCCCCCTTCAACTCCGCGAGCAGCATGGCAACCCCGCCGACCATGCGTTCGACCTTGCACCTTCCCGTCTCGATCACGTAGTAGTAATCCCCTTCCGCGCCCTCGCGGACGATGACGTCGCCCCTTCTTGCACCCACACGCTCGAACCGGCGCAGAAGTTCGTCCACATGGGGCGAAGGCAATTGCGTAAACACACCGTACTTCAGATTGTTGGCGCTGAACATTCCGGAGAGGACGGATCGGCTCGCAAGCGAGGGATCCGTCTCCGGAGTATCGTGTTTTTCCTCCGCAGCGCCAGCAAACGCCAGCTGATCCCAGGTAAGCATCATATCGAGTAGTTCGCTGTCGATTCGTATGATCTCGACATCCGTAATCGCTTTGGCGGCCGTAAACGCCTCTCCGCGTCGCCCGAGGGGATATCGCGCTTCCTCCGCCCCCCCCACTACCACCCTGGAGAAACTGTCAGCGTAGGAAAGCGCAAGTTCGCCGTGAACGAGATACACAGCCTGACCGCCCATACCCCGCAGCGCGAAGGGATCGGTATTCTTCGCAACGTTATCCGCGCGGCACAAGGCGGCCAATTCGTTGAGTCTCGCATCGGACAGTGACGCGAGTGGCTGGAGAGCCTTTAGCGTCCCAACGCGCACTCTGCCTGCGGACATCGTCGCCCCCTGCATGTTGACCGTCTCCCGCCGGAGTAACACCTGCCGCGCATCTAGAATTCGAATATCTGATTGTTTTGCAACATCCGCGGCCGGTACTGGCCTGCGTCATCTTCAATTTCCTGCATCGTAAGCTCGATCTCGCCTGGCTTCAGGTGTGTGATGTATATCTCGCAGCTCCGCTCAAGCTTGGCAAGCTCCTCGGCAAGCATGCTGGGGCACAGGTGCTTCGAAATGACGGCCAACTCCCTTTCCCTGTTGCAAAAAGCGGTTTCGATAATCAGAAATCGCAGGTTGGAAATCTTGTTGACCGCCGCCCAGAGCGGGTCGTTCGTCGTCGTATCCCCGGTGAACACTAGACTCCCGCGCCCGGAATCCAGGTGGTACCCGAGAGCGGGAACCACGTGATTGGCGGGGAGCGCCGTAATCCTGCGCTTCTGCAACTCCACCGTTTCGCCGATCTGAATTTCCCGGTAGCGAAGGTATGGCTTTTCGGGACTTGGGATCTGAGCGAAATCTGGCCAGATGCTCCAGTTGAAGACATGGTTCCGGATGATCTCCAGCGTTGCAGGAACCGCCCATACCGTCAGCGGCTTGTTGCGCATTCCCCCGACGGTATCGACCATGAACGGAATGCACGCAATGTGGTCGAGATGTGAGTGCGTGAGGAAGACGTTGTCGACAAGCGAAAGCTCGGTCAGCGATAGATCCGCGACCCCGGTGCCGGCATCGATGAGAATATCGTTGTCCAGAAGCATGGACGTGGTGCGCAGGTGGCGACCGCCTATTCCGCCGCTGCAACCAAGGACCCGCAGCCTCATGGGTCTGTCTCCAAAGGCTATTTCTCGTCGAAAACCGTTACACCGTCCCAGTCTTCCGGCGGCGGTGCGCGTCGCTTGGCAACGACCTCTTGCGAGTAGAGCCGGTACAGACTGCAGTCCGGATTCATTCTCTGAAGATTCAGGAGCCCCAGTTCCGCCTGGTCCCACTGCCTGGCACGGTAGAGCTTGAGTGTCTGGTGCCAGAGCTTCAATTCATCGGTGACTTTCTTTTCGACGTAGCCCTCGAGCCCGATCGGCTCGTAGATCGTAAGAGCCTCTTCCTTGCCCTTCACCTTGACCTTGTCGATTTCCTTGAAGATGACATCAACCACCGACTTCTTGGTATTTTCACCCACCAGAATGCCGACGCCGTAATACTTGGTTCTCGCTTCCAGGCGCGAAGCGACGTTCACGGGGTCGCCCATGACCGTATAGGCGCGCCTGACGGCAGATCCCATGTCGCCCACACGAACCCCTCCGGAGTTCACTCCCACGCCTATCTTCAGTTGGGGCCATCCACGGCTCGCGAATTTCTCGTTCAAGGCGATGCATTCCCGCTGCATGTCGAGAGCGGCGAGCACCCCGTTCCTGGCGTGTTCGCGGTCGTCCACCGGAGCGCCCCAGAACGCCATGATCGCGTCCCCGATGTACTTGTCGAGGGTGCCTTTGTACGTGCTCCGGATAATGGTGCTCATCACCGTGAGGTACTCGTTGATGTACTCGCGCAAATCCCCCGGACTCAGGGCTTCGGAAATGCCGGTGAAACCACGCACGTCGGAAAACAGAATGGTGAGTTCCGCGCTGCGCGGCTCCATGTTGTATTTCTCGGGGTCCTCCGCCATCTTGTCGACGAGTTCCGGGGGCACATACTGTCCGAACAGTTCGGTAAACTGCCGCTTTGACCGCGACTCGACGAAATACCCGTACGACATGTTCAGCGCGAACAAACCGACCGTCATCAGCAGACTCGCCGCCAGGGGCAACACGAGGTCGGCCCAGTTCCAGACTGCGAGGTTCAGACCCGCGATCATCAGCAGGGCCAGCAGAGACACGAGCGTCGCCCGCAAGGGCGAGAGAAACGGGACGAGGATGGAAAGCGCCACCCCGCCCACCAGCAGGAGGATGACCTCTGCGCCCAGCACGTAGGGTGGCTTCTGCTTGATCGTACGGTCGAGCATTCCGGCGATGAGGTTGGCGTGAATCTCCACTCCGGGCAGAACCTTCGCTACCGGGCTCGAGCGAAGGTCGAACAGGCCGGGAGCCGAAGCACCGATCAAGGCAATTTTTCCCTTGAGCTTCTCCGTCGGAACCCGGTCGAACCACACGTCGGACAGCGATATATACGGAAAACTGCCCTTGGGGCCACGGTAAGGAACCAGGGTACTCACGTTTTCGTCTACAGGGATTCTCAGGGGACCGACTTCCAGCCATTCCAGACCCGGATAACCCCTGTTGATGAATCGATCCGACGGGAACCCAGGCACCACCTTGGGATAGTTGAGCAGCACCCTCACCATCGCGAGGGACAGGGACTCATAGTAACTTCCCCGGAATTCTGCCAGCATCGGCACCCGCCGCGACACCCCGTCTTCGTCCACCATGGGATTGAAGTGTCCGGCGTTCGCGATGTTTTCCTGGAACTCCGGGAGATTTCCCCCGTAGCCCTTCCAGCTCGTGAATTCAATGGCCCGACCTGAAAAGGTTCCGGCAGGAAGGACCGGGGCGGGTATGGACCCGCTTTGCACTGCATTGTCCTCGCTGCTGAAATAGTAGCCGAGAACTATCGGGCGCCCCTTGATGAATTTCGCGAACAAGGCGTCGTGGTCGAGTTGCGGCCTGAGCTCGTTCAGGGCCGCTTGGAACGGGCCGATCTCCTTGAGCTTTGTCCTGGCCAAGGTCTCCAGGACAGGCAGCCCGGAACTCTCGTCGGGCTCGGCGAACACCACGTCGAATCCAATGATCGCCACTCCATGCTTGTCGAGCAGCTTCTGCAGCAGGCCGACAATCTTGTCCCGACCCCACGGCCAGCGCCCGAGCGCGCGCGGGTCCAGGCTCTTTTCGTCAATGTCGAGAATGACGATCCGGTCATCGACCGTGCCCGGCATGGTGAGGCGCAGGCGATAGTCATAGATGATGTTGTCGAGCCGGGCGATGAACCCGATTTGATAGAGCCTGGCTGCGTGGCCCAGAAACACCAGCGTGACCAGCAGACCGAGCGCGATCCGAACTATGTGCTGCTTCAGGCTCCCTCCCTGGGCCAGATCTCGGCAGACCGAGAAATTTCAGGTCTTGAGGAAAAACTCCATCTTGACCCCGGCCAGCTCGATAACATCATGGTCGCTCAGGGAATGGGCTTGGGCATCGAGCGGCTTGCCATTCACCACCGGAAAGCGGGCGCCCTCTACATGGGTGATGAAATAGCCCTGAGGCCGGCGGGTAATCACAGCGACCTGAACCCCGGGTTTGCCGAGCGTCGTGAGCGGCTTGGTGAGCTCGAGCTCCTTCCCTGCATTGGCCCCGGACAGAAGCTGCAGGGCAGCCGCATTCAGCTGTCCGGTCGTCGCCAGTTTTGGCGCCGTGCCTCCTGCAGCGCCCCCGCCCTGAGTGGCGAGCGTGTCCCCGAAATTCTTCGCAGGCGCCGCATCATGGGCAGCCGCGGAGGCCGCAGGAGCAGGCGGCGCTGCGAGTTTGACCGCACCAGGGCGAAGCACCATGGTTTTTTCGAAATCCGCCGCCTTGGCTTGCCCCGCGGAAGCCTCGTTTACGTACTTGAGCTTGTACTTGCCGAGCTCGATGACATCGTTGCTCTGCAGAAAATGCTTCTTCACGGCTTGGCCATTGACCACGGTGCCGTTGGTGCTGCCAAGATCCTCGAGAAACGAGTCCTGCAGGATCGTGACAATCACGGCATGCTCACCGCTGACGGCAAGGTTGTCGATCTGAATATCGTTGTGCGGCTTGCGGCCGACGGTGGTACGTTCCTTAGTCAGGGTGATTTCCTTGAGGACCAGGCCGTCCATGCTAAGTATCAGCTTCGCCATAGCAGCAGTTCCTTCTGCTCTAACTATTTAAACCAACCCAAGAACCTGGAAAGCGGCCCGCGCGGCGCAGAGTAGCCCTTGCGCACCCGGACAAGGATTACAGAAACATTGTCTCGGCCACCGTTGTCGTTGGCCATCTGAACCAGTTGCTGCGCGCACAGCCTGAGATTCGCACCGAGGGTCTGCAACGCCATCCCCATGTCCTCGTCGCTCACCATATCACAAAGGCCGTCCGAACAGAGCAGATAAATGTCATCAGGGAGCGTCTCGTACTCGTGGATTTCCGCCTCCACGACGGGGTCGATGCCCAGCGCCCGCGTCACCAGATTCTTGTTCTGCGACAGCTTGGCCTGCTGCGGCGTGATCATCCCGCTGTCGATTTGCTCCTGTAGTAGCGAGTGGTCCTTGGTGATCTGCCGAAACTCGTTGCCGCGCAG
>JBGPTG010000059.1:0-13327 GCA_041490545.1 Gammaproteobacteria bacterium | reverse complement strand
GCGTGCTGCACGCACCCGAGGTGCGCGAAAAGATCACCGCCCTGGCCGCTACGGTGGTGGGCAACTCGTCGGAGGAATTCGGCGAACGCATACGCGCTGATTCCGTCAAGTGGGGTCGGCTGATCCGGGAAGCGAACATCAAGGCCGAGTGAAGCCCCGGCGCCGGCAGCGCGCCCTTCAGGCTGAAGGCGCAAAACCGAACACGCGCTCGAACTTTTTCGCGAACGCCGGCCACGCCTGCGGATTCAGAAGTCGCGGCGCGGGCTTGCCATCCAGCACATCGAGGATCTGCCGCGCGGCGATGGACCCGTTATTCAGGCGCGCTTCACGCGTCGTGCCGGCGATGTGCGGGCTGGCGACGACGTTGTCGAGTTGCAGCAAGGGATGATCGGGTGGCGGCGGCTCGGGATCCCAGACGTCGAGCCCCGCCCCGGCGATGGCCCCTGAGCGCAACGCGCCGGCGAGCGCCACCTCATCGTGAATGCCACCGCGCGCCGTGTTGATGAAATGGGCGTGCCGCGGCATCCAGGCGTATTCGCGCGCGCCGATCATCCCGCGCGTCTCCTGCGTGAGCGGACAGCTTACGGACACGAAGTCCGACTGCCGCAGCAATGCCTCGAGCTCGATTTTCTCAGCTCCCCGTGCGCTTATCTCGCTTGCGCTCAGGTAAGGATCGCAGGCGAGGACGCGCATCCTGAACAGGCCGCGGCAGAGCTCGGCGACGCGCGTGCCGACGTGGCCGATGCCGATGATGCCCACGGTCTTCCCCAGAACCTCGGTGTTCATGTAGTCGAGCCGCCGGATGCCGGCCGCCCGGCGCATGCGGCGATCGGACTCGACGATCCTCTTCGTCAGGCAGAGCAGCATCCCCAATACGTGCTCGGCGACCGATTCGGCGTTGCCGCCCGCCTGGTTGACGGCCAGCACCCCGGCGCGGGTGCAGGCGTCGACATCCACCGTGTCATAGCCCGCACCGCTCGAGGAGACGACGAGCAGATCGGGCGTGCGCGCGAGCAGCGCTTCGCGCGCGTGAAACTGCGGCGCGAGTTCATCGCGCACTGCGGGGATCTGGTAGGCGTGGGCGGTGGCGAGCACCGACGCGACCTCGGCTTCCGGGCTCTCGTTGACCAGCGCCTGCAGCGACACATCGCTGCGCACCCGCACGATCTCGGCGAACACCGGGTGGGCGAGATGATTCAGGTAGAAGATGCGTTTCGTCGGAGCGGGCATCGAACGGCAGCGTTGCTGCGCGCTCAGTACGGGCAGACTGGATCGTCAGAGTCGAATACAGCCCGAGCCATCAATAGTTCTCGCGGTTGTAGATGAACCGGCTGGGCGTGACGCCAAACGTGATTCGCGAGACGGGGTCCTTGTCGTAGTTGCCGCCGCAGGCACCCTGAACCTGGAGATACGCAGCCCCGGCGCCGGCCGGGTTCGGATTGCCACCGCCGTTCCATGCTACGCACTCGACAGGCGCACTGGTGCCGGTTCCCAGTTTGATCGCGAGGTCCACCGCGCCCGTTGCTGCGCCAGTGGGCTTGGTGACCGTGATCCGTCCCAATCCACTCGTAATGGCCGTGGTTACCTTTGCGTTCGCCTGAGGAAGATTGACGGCAGCGAGCGGTGTACCCGAGGCGAAGTAATTGCCAAGCGCAAGGTTGGCATTCGCAATCTGCGTGCAGCCATCGTCCGTGTTCCGCTGCCAGAAAGTGCCGTTCCAGTATTGGGCTTCGACCGGTACGGTCAGATCGCGTTTCTCGGTTCCATAAGTATTCGGAACGAACAGCCGGCCGAAGCGGATCTTGCTGTTGCCGACGAAGGCCCGGTCGTTTCCGTTGGCGGGAACGTCGGTGTCCAGGTTGAGAGCGCCGGCCAGCAGCGTTACCAAGTCCGTGTCCGCAGGAATTGCCCCCAGCTGGAACGACTCGTACGGTCCGTCCGGAGCCGGAGGAACGGCTGGCCGCTTCACAGGGAAATCCGCAGTAAAGATTCCGGCGCCGGCCGTCCACGTCCCGCTCGAGGTTCCGGACAGGAGATCGAGTCCAGGGGTGAGCGCGGTGGCAACTATGGGCGGAGTCGCGTCGGCGAGATCCACCGCCCCGAAACCGAAGCTCGCGAGGGCCGTGCCGTTTAGCTTGGCAAAGCCATTCGCCGTAGTGTAGTTCTGGGTGACCGTTGGCGTCGCGAGCGCGTTGAACGCGGTCAGCGTAAAAGTTGCCCGCAGTGGCTCGCCCATATAGGTGAAGCCCGGGTCCGACAACGGGCACGAAACAGGTCGATTGCGCAGCGACACAGCCGACATCGTGAAATGGTCCGGAATGAAACGCCCGACGTTGACGATGGTCGTACCCGTGGTATCGCCGGCGCCGAGGTAATCGGCATCGCCCACGCTTGGCGTGAGGGAAATGACGCCCACCTCGCTCCATGTGAATGTTGTGCCGGTCGCCACGCCGTTCGTGAACGCACCAAAAGTTCCGCTCAAGGTGCCCGCCGCCCCTCCTGCCGGAGCTACCAGCGCGGACACGACCTTGACGGTCTCGGGCGAAATCTCCTTGCCGTAGTTTAGAGTAGTCGTCGCACCTGAGGCCGGCGTCGTGGTCGCAGTAACGGTCATCGTGAAATTCTCACCCGCCTTGACGAATTTCGAGCCGCCGGCACTTGCCGCGCCCGGATTGAGCAATTGCGGCGCCGCTGTCTGCGCGATATTGGAGATCACGAAGCCGCCCGGCTTGACCGCGAAGGCGTTGGAATTACCCGTGAGCGTGACGGTGCCCAAGATCTTGTTGGCCCAGAGCGTCACCTTCCCGGCGTCGCTGTAATTGAAGGTGAATTGCGCGTTACCGTTGAGGTCGAAGGTCATGTTGACCGAGGAGTAAGTGGATACGGTGCCGTTGTTGTTGCGCGCAATGGTCGCAGCAGCTCCCCCGTTCACGCTCATCAGGTTGGAACCGGAGCACGTCGTCGGATCGTTGCACTCATACGCGAAATTGACCGTATTTGCCCCCGCCAATGCCGCGTCGCATGCCTTGGTAGTCGTACTCGCCTTCACGGCTCGCAGCCAGAAGGTGCCGGAAGGAGTGCCCGCCACTTGGGAGGGAACAGTAACCACCGCGCCATTGGCCGCGGCCGAGAAGATGAACCCGGCCTGCGTGAAAGTGAGATCCGCGTCGCAGGTCGTGCCGAAGGTATAGTCCTGCGCCACGCAGGCCGCCGCCGCGCCGGAGCGTTCGGTCACCGTGCCGGAAACGAGGTTGATGTTCAGCGCTTCGAAGAAGGTGTCCGACAGCCCGAGAACAATGCTCGCTTCGTTGCTGAAGGTGTAGTTGCCGTTGCCACCGCCCGTGTTGTTGACCGGATTGATGGTCGACACGCTGGACCAGGTTCCACGGCCGGTGCTGGTGGACATTTGCATGGTGGTGCCGGCGAGCGAAATCAGTCCATGAGTCGCGTCGTGGGCCTCGACCGTGATGCTCGCGACAGCATTGCCGCAGTTCACCAGCTCGCCGCTGTGCACGATGTGAAAGTGGTCTACCGTGCCGCAAGTCGGGCGGGTGAGCGCCATGTCGGCCGCCGCCTGCGTGGCACCGATGTCGATCGAATAGATGTAAACCTCGTCGATGGTGCCGTTGGCGCCATTGGGCGAGCCGCTGCTGGGTGTGATGCCGGAAGTACGGTTATCGCCGATGTACAGGGTGCTGAGCGTCGCAATGGCTCCGCTGGTGGTGCTGCGAAAAGGTGTCGTCGTATTGGTTGTCACCAGCACACCGTCCAGGAATATCTGCTGCACCGTCTGGTTGGTGCCCGGCTTGATGTTCCAGCTTACCCCGACGTGATGCCAGGTGTTGGCAAGATAGGTATAGGCAGTGGAGGTTTCCGCAGTGCGCACCGCGCCCGCGCTGTCGGTAATGACGAATCGCAGTGCCCCGGTGCTTCGCTTCATCAGGAAAAACGGCCGCGCCGCAACGGTGGTCGCATCGAACAACATGGCATCCGCCGTGTTCCAGGCATTGTTGGATTTGAACCAGAAATCCACCGAACCCACGCTGGCCGGCACGATGGGGGTCGCCACCGCGTCAATCGTGGCATTGGAAGCATTGTTGGTAAAACTTCCGCCCCGGCATAGCTTGCCCGCCGCGATGTTCGCCGCAGCACCCACCCGCGAGGCGTTCTGGTTGCTGCCGGACGTATCCTTTATTTCCCCCGCGGTACCGACCCAGGCGCCTTCGTCGAAGCGGTATTCGGCCCCCTTGCCTATCAGCTGGTTCGCCGGATACCACAGGATGGCGGTGCCGTTGGTCGTATCGATGAACTGCTGGTTGAAGGAATACTGGGTGTAGTCGGCCGCGCTCAACTGCACGCCCACGGTGGCGTTGCTGCCGTCACTTGAACCGGTGGTGTACTGGTACCGGAAATTGCCGTTGGCGCCGGCCGTGCTTTCGTACAGGGCCACCTGGAAACTGTAGCGCGCGGCCTGGTTATAGAGTTTCACGTTGTCCCAGGTGATGACGAAGCGCCGACCGGGCGCCGTGCCCAGCAACTCGTATTTCACGGATGCGCCGGTCGTGGCGTTCGCCGTGCCGGCGACAATATCGATCCAGTAAGCAAGCATCACTCTGACAGGCGCTGCGTTTACGCAACCGGCCATGGTCGGACCCGCCGGCGCGGGCAATGCCTGGGGCGTGTAGTCGCGATGAAAGCCGGAGACGTCCGTCCCGAACGCCAGGATCCCGTTGGAATAGACTCGCACCCCGGAATAGCTCACTCCGCCAAAAGTAAAGGTGAATCCGGCGGGAAATGCGACGTCAGCCCAGTCGTCGTCGCCGAGTGGGAAACCGGTACAAGCTGGCGCCGCCCCGGTCGCATGCCATCCCACCGTGGTCGCGGCAACCGAGGGCGTATCGTAAGCGAACACATCGCCGCGGTAGGCGTAGGTTTGAGCGTACGCAGAAGCCGCGGTCACCAGCAACGTCACCGCCCCCAGGGGCATAGCAGACACGGCGCGCCACCGGTTGAGGTTCGACGTCTTCATGATTCCAATCCTCTTGTAAAACTATTGCTCACGCTGGTAGATCACGCGTCCATGTTTCTGCACCGGCTCGCCAGCGGGTTTTGATTCGGCGCCTTCGGATCGGCTTGAACGCGCTGGCTGGTCCGCCGTCGATGGCGCCACCGGCGGCGACGTAAGTGCCGGCACCGGCTCTCGCCGCCCTTCACCTGAACCGTAGTCCACGGCCCACCACAGAGCGCTGGCCGCACCCGCTACCAACGCGCCGACGAGCCACCACCAGGCGATCTTCCTGTTGCCGCGCAAGTGCGGCCGCTCCGGCAATCGCTGCTCGATCGCCGCCAGGCGCCGCGCATCGGGCGCAGGCAATCGCTCGAACGCCGTCGCGATCATGTCCGTCAGTTCACGCTCGGTCGGTACCCGGTGTTTCATCCTCGCTCCAGCGATCACGCAGTTTGGCGATGAACTCGGCGCACTGGCGCCGAACCGTGCCTTCCGGCATGCCCAGCGCCTGTGCCACCTCCTTGTGCGACAGTCCTATCCAATAACGTATGAGCAGGAGGTTTTGCTCGCTTTCCGGCAGGTTTTTTACCAGGGCGCGCAGGTGGCGGTAATCCTCCGGCTCCTCGGGCGCAGGGACTTGCAATCCTTCCAGATCGTCGACCGCTTCGGTGGCGGCCGTCCTTTCGCGTCGGAAGGCGTCAACGCGCAGATTCAGCGCGATGCGATAGAGCAGCGCAACCGGGGCGTGCGGGTCGCGGCAAACATTCTGGACAAAGCGCAGGAACGCCTCGGCCAGGAGGTCGTAGGCCGTCTCGCGGTCGCATCCCCGGGCAACCAGGAATTTCCAAAGCTTGCCGGATTGCTCGCGATAGAAGCTGCGAAAAGCATGCTGATCGCCGTCGCGGCACCAGACCACAATCTGCTGTTTCGGATCGTTCACGGGATGCGGTGCACCGCCTTTGCAATCAAGGCGAGTCCGTAACGCGGCTTGGGTGGCGGTTTCGCGCCGATTCGGGTCGAGCAAAGAATCCGCATTCGTGGATTTTGCGCTTGGAATCGACAGACTTGCAACGCAGTTTGCTTGATCGGGGCCAGGATTCCGGCCCGGTGCACGCAATCGCACGGCAAGGCCGCAGTGGGAGATTCCCCGTCAGGCCCGGGCACTCAACGCCCAAGGTGGCACCTGTACCCTATCCGGGAAGCCGCCCCGCGACCTTCAAGCGCTGCACCGTATCCCCGGCGAGGTTCTTGTGACGCTTGACTTCTGCACGCGCGCCAGCGATTTGACTTATTCAGAGCTTCCCCAGGTGCCGGCCCGGCGCGCCCTGTAATATCGGTCCTCGATGAAAAAAACGAAACCACTGCATCACGTCTATCGTCGCCCCGGCTTTCTGCTCAAGCGCAGCCATCAGGTATCTGCCGCGATCTTTGTTGAACATTGCCGCGAGTTCAACGTCACACCATCGCAGTACGGCGCCTTGTGCGCCTTGCGTGAATTCCCGGGCATCGATCAACTCGCCGTCGGACGCCTGATCGGCATCGACCGGTCCACGGCGGGTCTGGTCATCAAGCTTCTGGCCGCGCGTGGCCTCATCGAGCGTTCGATCAACTTCAGCGACAACCGCCGCAAGAAGCTGACCTTGTCCCCCGCGGGGCGGAGATTGCTGGCCGATATCGGGCCGATGGCAAGACGAATAGAAGAGCATGCCCTGGCTGTATTGCCCTCCGGAAAACGCGAGCAATTCCTGACTTTGCTGGAATGTTTTCTGCGCGGTCACGGAGCAATAATCAATCCGGAAGATGTCATTGCGGGCAAACCGTTCGGCAGTCAGTTCGACGCGCAGATCGATTCGCGCGACGATGCCGTCTCCCGCCACCGACGTACGGCGACACCAAGAACGGCAGGCCGGCCGCGAGGTCATCGATCAGCTGCAAAGCGCTGAACTTCCCTGTCGAATCCATCCACCGTCAGCCGCTGACCGGCACGGGGCCCGCGGGCACTTGACACGCCCCTGCCGGGAGGCGTAAAGTTAAATTCGTCATATGTATGATTAATATTGTCTTCGATTGATGTCGTCCTCGATTGACGTGGTTTTCGTGTGATGTAGTCCTCTGGAGGAGGGCACATGGGGGTCCGCTGGGACGCGGTCGTCAGTGGCAGCCGGTTCTGGGCTCAGCCCGAGGGTGCCGACGCGCCGGCGCCAGCCGCGGGCATGGATGCCCCGGTGTCCGTGCAAGTCTTCTTGTTCGGCACGCTCGCCAAAGCGACAGCCGATCGCCCCATCACGCTGGCCCTGCACCACCCGTTCCGCATCGCCGATGTCATGGCCGAGTTGGGGCGCCGCTACGGCGGTGAGTTCCTCTCCCTGATCGCCGCCCCGAACGGCGTCAAGCTCAACCACTGCCGGGTGTATGTGAATGGCGAGCCCGCCACCGACCCCGCCAGGCCAATCCAGTGCGGAAGATCTTCGGCGCAAATCGAAATCATCCTGCTCACCGCGGTCGAAGGAGGTTAATTCGCCATGAACGATGTCACCGCACCGACGAATCTCGCACCGGCGCGCGATGACGCCTGGATTGCTACTTCCTGCGCGCTTTGTTACAGCTCGTGCTCGATCCTCGCCCATCGCGTCGATGGCACGGTGGTCAAGATCGAGGGCAATCCGGACAGCGTCGTTGGCAAAGGTCGCCTGTGCGGCAAGGGCGTGAGCGGGATAATGTCCCACTACGACCCGAACCGGTTGAAGGTGCCGCTGCGCCGGACCAATCCGAAAAAGGGCCTGGACGAGGATCCGGGCTGGAAGGAAATCAGCTGGGAAGAGGCGCTCGGTGAAATCGCAACGGAGTTCGGGCGCGTCCGCGCCGAGGACCCGCGCAAGCTGCTGATACAGCGCACGACCACGGTCACCGCCGGACGCAATCCGCTCTACGCCTTCGGCAACGCGTTCGGCACCCCCAACTATTCCACCGCGGGTGGCGGCCTGCATTGCGGCAACGGCGCTCACCTGATCTCGGGAATCATGCATGCGTCCTGGTCGGTGACGCCGGACTTCGAGTATTGCAACTACGCCGTCTATTTCGGCGCCTCCAAGGGCCATGGGGCGGGGCACGCCGCGACCGCGAACATGAAGCTTGCGGCCGACGCGCGCGCCCGCGGCATGAAGCTGGTGGTGGTCGATCCCATGTCCAACTTCGCGTCCGCCAAGGCCACCGAGTGGGTGCCGCTGCGGGTGGGCACCGACGGCGCGCTCGCGCTTGCGCTATGCCACGTGCTGGTGAACGAACTCAAGATCTACGACGCGCCATACCTGCAGGCGAAGACCAATGCGCCTTACCTGATTGGCCCGGACAAGCGCTACGTGCGCGACGCCGTGACCAAGAAACCGCTGGTGTGGGACGCCGCCGCCAACGCGGCGCGGCCCTACAGCGAGGCGAATTCCGCCGACATGGCGCTGGAGGGCGATTTCGCGGTCGACGGCGTTTCCTGCCAGCCGGCGTTTCACAAGCTGAAGGAACACTTGAGGAAGTTCACGCCGGAATGGGCCGAAGGCATCACCACCGTGCCGGCAGCGAATATCCGCCGCATTGCCGGAGAGTTCGGCCGTGAAGCGCGCATCGGCAGCACCATCATGGTGGAGGGCGTGAACCTGCCTTACCGGCCGGTGGCCGCAGTCGCATTCCGCGGCGCTCAAGGGCACATGAATTCGCTCTACAACTTCTATGCCATCGACCTGCTCAATGAACTCGTCGGCGCGTCGGACGTGGTGGGGGGGTGCCTGGGCTTCAACCCGGCCTGCGACGGCTTCCCCGAAACCGGACGTCCGCACTATGTCCCCAAGCCCGATGCCGACGGATTGATGATCACCGGCATGTGGATGGGCTATCACTATCCGTATCCGGTCGGCGAGCCGCGGATGCCGCAGAACGCGGGCCTGCAGGACCTGTTCACCATGGGCATGACTTCGCCTTTCCTGGATTCGGACGATCAGGAAGCGCTGTGGACCCAGTTCGAGCTTCCGTATCGTCCCGAGGCCATGCTCAATTTCGGCGCGAACCTGCTGATGAGCATCGCCAATAAAGAGTCGGTGGCGCGCTCGCTGGCGAAGTACAAGTTCATGGTGTCGATCGACATCTTCGAGACCGAGACCACCCGGTTCGCCGATATCGTGCTGCCGGATTGCAGCTACCTGCAAACGCTGGATTCGCGCTCCAACTTCCCGTTCATCTTCAGCTTGCCCGGCGGTATGGGCGAATGGTGCTGGCCGATCCGCCAGCCGGTGCTGCCGCCGGAAGGCGAGCAGCGCCGCTTTCAGGATGTGCTGCTCGAGCTTGCCGACCGCATCGGATTCCGCGCCGATATGAACGCCGCGTTCAACGCCTCTTTGAACCTCGCGCCGGAACAACGGCTGCAGGGCGATCGGCGCTACACTTGGGAGGAGATCTGCGACGCGGAACTGAAGACTTATTTCGGCGCCCAGCGCGGCCTCGAATGGTTCAAGGAGCACGGGCTCATCAAATGGCCCAAGAAACCCGAGGAGGTCTACTGGCGGCCGTTCGTGGACGTGCGCGTGCCGATCTACTGGGAATTCCTGGTGCCGCTTGCGGACAAGATCGACGCGATCACGGCGCCGCGCGGGCTGAAGGTGCCGCGCCAGTATTACGAGCCGATGCCCGATCATCTGCCTTGCGTCTCGCATTGCTGTACAACGCCCGGCTTTGACCTGTACGCCTTCTATTATCGCGACACCCTGCACACCAATAGCTACACTATGGAGAATCCCTGGCTGGACGAAGCGGCCCAGCTCGATCCGTATTCCTACACCATCGCGATCAACACCAACACGGGCAGGGGAAAGGGGCTGCACGACGGTGCGCTCATCTGGGTCGAAACCGAGACCGGACGCAAAGTACAGGGCCGGGTGAAGCTTACGCAAGGCATCCACCCAGAAGGGCTCGGGATCGGTGCCTGCGCCGGGCATTGGGGCGACGGCATGCCAGTCGCGAAGGGCAAGGGCGTGTTCTTCAACGAGCTGCTCGAGCTGGACTACAACCACGTTAGCCCGATCAATCTCAATCTCGATCTTTGCGCGCGCGTGAAGGTCACGCCAGTACAGGTGCGGCAATGAGACGCGGCATGGTGATCGACCTGAAGCGCTGCATCGGCTGCTACGCCTGCCAGCTTTCCTGTAAGGCCGAGCACGGCACGCCTCCCGGCGTGTTTTACGCGCGCGTTCTGAAGAAGGAGGAGGGGCAATATCCCAGCGTGCGACAGCTGTTCCTGCCCGTGCTCTGCAACCACTGCGAAGAGCCGCCTTGCGTGGATGCCTGCCCGACGGGCGCGAGTTTCAAGTGCGAGGATGGCATCGTCGACATCGATCCGGAGAAGTGCGTCGGCTGCCGCGCCTGCATGATGGCCTGTCCGTACAGCAACCGCTATTACAACGACGGTCCGCAGCACTATTTCGCGCAGGGCGCCACTGTCTACGAGCAGGTGCGCGGCGCGCGCCACCAGACCGATGTGGTGATGAAATGCAATTTCTGCCGCGACCGGGTGCGCGCCGGACGGGATCCGGCGTGCGTGGAAAACTGCCCGACCGTGGCGAGGCATTTCGGCGATCTCGACGATCCGACGAGCGAAGTATCGCGGCTGATCAAGGAACGCAGCGGGTTCCCGCTGCACCCCGAGGCCGGCACAAAACCGTCTGTCTACTATCTGCCGCCGTGATCCGGGGGGGAGTGAAATATGCAAGCAACGCGAGCCAAGTATGACCAGCTGATCCAGGATCTGGGCCGCGATCTGCGGCCGCAGCGGGAGTGGGGCGAGGGCCGCGGCATCTTCATGGTGATCGGGCACTTCGTGGTCGGGGTTGCCTCGGGGACATGGTTGTTTGCGCTCCTTTTTGACAGCCGCGCCGGACTCGCACTCGCGTTCGCTCTCGCCGGGCTGGGTGGCATCGCGCATCTTGCCTATCTTGGCCGGCCGGAACGCTTCTGGAAGATGGTGGTGCATGTGCGGACTTCCTGGATTTCGCGCGGGTTCGTGGGGTTGAGCCTGTTCCTCGCAGGGGCTCTCCTGTATCTGGTCCCGCTGTTTGTACCCGCTGCGCCCTGGGGGACGGGCTCGGTTGCCGCCGGCGTGGGTCATGCGATGGCGATTGTCGGCATGCTGGTGCTGATGGGGTACATGGGGTTTGTGTATACCGCATCAAAAGCGATCCCATTCTGGAATTCACCCTTGCATCCGGCGCTCTACATTGTGTATGCGCTGCGGGGCGGAATTGCGGCGCTGCTGCTCACGGTAGCGCTGGGCGCGCGCAGTTCCGCCAGCGTCGGCGAATTGCTGCTTCTGTGGGCGGGAGTCACGGCGGTGGTGATCGTATTCTTCCTGCTGGAAATCCATGGCGCGATGACCAGCGGCAATGCCGCCGCGCGCCGTTCAGTCCACGATCTGTTCGCGGGGCGCTTGGCGATCTATTTCTATGTCGGCACGCTGGCGCTGGGCCTGATTGTGCCGGCATGGCTGATGTGGGCCGGACTTTCCGACCCGCTTTCACTGAGTGCCATCGCCGCTCTTGCTCTCGCTTCCGCGTTGGGGGATTTCTTCATGAAGTATTCGATCATTCGCGCGGGCGTCTACCTGCCGGTATGGACGCGGCTGGCCCCGCAACGATAAAGCGGCGGACCATCCGCGCCGCGTGAATTCCGGGCCGCTCGAAAATCATCTGTTTGAGTGCCGCACTCCCGCTCGCGATCATGACCCGAAGCAGAAACATCTTGCACGCCTTGTTTGCAATCCTGTGCCTTGTCGGCTCGACATTCGCCCTGGCGCAAGGCTACCCGATGCGGCCAGTGAAGATTGTTGTGCCGTTTCCACCGGGTGGGCCGACCGATATCGTCGGGCGTCTCGTGGCCACCAAGCTCAGCGACAGTCTGGGCCAGCAGTTCGTGGTGGAAAACCGCGCGGGCGCGGGCGGCACGGTTGGATCGGAGGCCGTCACCCAGGCGGCCGCCGACGGCTATACGCTGCTCTATGGCAGCACCAGCACGCTGGCGATGGCGCCCAGCCTCTATCGCCAACTGGCCTACGACCCGCGCAAGTCGTTTGCGCCGATCAGCCTGGTGTCGATCGGACCTCTGCTCATCGTCGTGAACGCCTCGGTGCCGGCGAGGACACTGGCGCAGCTGATCGCGCTGGCAAAGGAAAAACCCGGCAGCCTGAACTATAGTTCGGCGGGCAATGCCACCCCGCCGCATCTCGCTGCCGAAATGTTCAAGAGCATGACCGGTGTCGACATGGTGCATGTGCCGTACAAGGGCGGGGCGCCTGCGCTGCAGGCGGTGACCGCGGGCGAAGTGCAGGTCCTGTTCGAAGGGTTGGTGACGCTCTTGCCGCAGATCAAGGCGGGGCGTCTGCGCGCGCTTGCGATCAGCGGCAACGCCCGCGACCCGGCCCTGCCGGATGTGCCGACCGTGGCCGAAGCGGGGCTGCCGGCTTTTCAGGTGATGTTCTGGAGCGGCCTGGTCGCTCCGGTCGGCACGCCGCCGGAGGTGGTTTCGACTCTCAACGTGGCGCTGCGACACGCGCTGGCCGGCAACGACGCGCGCGATACGCTCACGCGGCTGGGGCTTGCGCCTGCCGGCAATGCGCCTGCGGATTTCGCGCGCTTCATCGACGCCGAAATCCTGCGCTGGGAGCAGGTGATCAAGTCATCCGGCGCCAGGCTGGACTGAGCGCTGGGTCGGCGGATCATCCGCCCGCGTCCAGATGTCGAAGCTCATCCGCCGGCCTATCCGGAAAGCCGCCCCGCGACTTTCAGCCGCTGCACCGTGTCCCCGGCGAGGTGGCTCCAGATGATGGAATCTCGAACGAGCTTGTCGGCATGCGCATCCATCGCGCAGCCCGCGCCGCCGCGGACGTCCATGTAGAGCTCGGCCACTTCCTGGACGACGTCGGTCGAGAAATTCATCGCCAGGCCTGCGTTGGGCGAGTGGATCCTGCGATCGTGCTCCCAGGCGATGCGCATCACGAACGAGCGCAGCGCCTCGGTCAGCATATGCATCCGGTTCAACTTGAGCTGGATGAGCTGCTGCTCGAAGAGAATCCTGCCGCCCTGCTTCGCCGTCCGGGCGTGCTGCAAGGCGACCTCGCAGGCATCGTCGCAAATCCCCAGCGCGTTGGCGGCCAGTTCCAGATCGCCGAACAGGTCGCCTCCCGTGGTATCGCCGCCCGCACCGCCCGACTTGCGCACGGCGCCGTTGACCTCGCCCACCACGTTGGCGTGCGGCACGCGCGCGTTCTCGAAAATCATCTCGCCGTTC
>JBGPTG010000058.1:0-13355 GCA_041490545.1 Gammaproteobacteria bacterium | reverse complement strand
TAGACGGCGGTGGCGATGGCGGGATCGGCGATATAGCCGCAGCCCTGCATCGCCGCCTGCATCGCGCGGATGTCCTCGTTCATGCTTCGCGCGCCTTGGCGTAGCGCGACGGATCGGCGAGGAACTTCGTGCGGCAGCCGGCGCAGCAGAAATACCACGACTTGCCGCCTGCCTCGGCGACGTGCTTCGCCCCGACTACGGTGACGCTCATGCCGCACACCGGATCGGTCGCCGTTCCGGCACTGCTGCGTGCCGTCGGCGCTGCGTCCGTACCTCCGGCAGGTTTCACGGAGTCGGCGGCATGCCGGCGACGCTCGACAATCTGCGCCATGATGCTGAGCGCGATTTCCTCGGGCGTGCGCGCGCCGATGTCCAGGCCCGCCGGGGCGGCAATACGCTCGATCAGTTGGCGCGGCACCCCGCGCGCGAGCAGCGCATCGCGCAGCGGCTCGAAGCGCTTGCGGCTGGCGATCACGCCGAGGTAGGCAGGCGAGCGCGCGGCGACCGTTTCTACAGCTTCCAGGTCGCCCTCGCCCATGGTCGCGACCAGCACGTGCGCGCCGCGCGGCACCGCATCCGGCGCAAGCGACGCCAGAACGCGCTCGGCGCCGGGAAAGTCAGCCGCGGCCGCCACCGGGTCGACGACGTCGACGCGATAGCCCATCGCCTGACCGATGCGCGCGAGCACGCGCACCGCCGGGGCGTTACCGAAGAGAAGCAGGCGCGGCGCCGGCAACACCGGCTCGACGTAAATTTCCACGGTACCTCCACTGTCACAGGTCATCGGAAACCGGGTGAGGCCCGGGCGCAGCCCTTCCGACGCATCGGGGGAAAGACTCAGCAGCCGCGGTTCGCCGTCGGCGATGGCGCGGCGCGCTTCCCGCAACACCGTCGAGCGGGTGCAGCCTCCGCCGGTCCAGCCGTGGTACTCGCCGCTCTCGGTGATCAGCGCGGCGTCGCCGACGCGCGCCGAACTCGGCGGCTCGCGGCGCACCACCGTGACCATGGCGAATCGCTCTTCGCGCGCCGCCAAGTCCGATGCGAGGCTCAGCAATTCGGAGCGCAGCGCGGTTCTCCTGCAGGAGAGAAAGAAGCCATTGTAACGCCGCGCAAGCCGCACAACCCCGCGGCGTTCCCAGGCTGTCGCGCGATCCCGATGCTGGTACGATAGCGCCCCACAAGTTCACAGCTCATCCATCGGAGGAGACATGAATCTGCCGCGCCGGCTGTTGCTATTGCCGCTGTTGTCTGCCGTCATTTGCCTCGCTGCGCCCGTCCGCGAGGCGCTGGCGCAGGGCGAGCCCCTGCGCCTGGGATTTCTCACCGTGCGGACCGGTCCGCTCGCCGCGGGCGGCCGGCAGATGGAGGAAGGCATCAACCTGCTGCTGAAAGAGCGCAACGGCGTCTTTGCCGGCCGCAAGGTCGAGATCTTCTTCGCCGACACCGCGGGCCAGCCGGCGCTGGCGAAGACCAAGACGCAGGAACTGGTCGAGCGCGACAAGGTGCACGTCATCATCGGGCCGCTGGCGACTTTCGAGGCGCTCGCCATCGACGACTACATGCTGCAGGCGAAGGTGCCGCTGATCACGCCAACCTCCGCCGCGCAGAACGATCTGGCGCAGAAAAAGAGCAGCGACTACGTCATCCACGTCTACGGAACCGCGGCCCAGCCGATGCACGTGCTCGGCCAGTACGCGGCGAAGAAGCTCGGCTTGAAGCGCGTCGCCATGATCGCCGACGACTTCACCTACGGCCACGAAGGCGCCGCGGGTTTCCACCGCGTCTTCGAGGAAAGCGGCGGCAAGGTCGTGCAGAAGCTCTGGCCGCCGCTGAATGTCGCCGACTACGGCTCGTATATCGGCCAGATGAAGAACAACCTCGACGGCGTCTACGCGGGATTCGCCGGCAGCAACCCGCTGCGCTTCCTGCGCGCCTACAAGGAGTACGGCCTGAAGAGCCCGGTGCTCGGCAATCCGACGCTGGTGGATGAGGGCATCCTCAAGAACATGGGCGACGAGGCGCTTGGCGTGTATTCGGCGAGCTGGTACGCGGTCGACCTCAATACGCCGGACAACAAACGCTTCGTCGAGGCGGTGCAGCGCGAATACAAGGTGACACCCGGGTTCTACACCGCGGGGACGTATACCGCGGGCCTGTGGCTCGAGGAAGCCATGAAGTCGATCAACGGCCGCATCGAGGACAAGGCGGCGTTCATCAGCGCCCTGCACAAGGTCAACCTCAAGGGCGGTCCGATGGGCCCCTTGCGCCTGGACGAATACGGCAAGCCGGTGCTCAACATCTATATCCGCAAGGTCGAGCGCAAGGACGGCCAGCTCGTCAATACCACGATCGACACGGTGCGCGAGGTCAGCCAGTTCTGGACCTACGACGCGAAGCAGTTCATCGCGGCCCCGCAGTACTCGCGCGAGGTTCCGGCGGCAAAGAACCTCGAGTGAGTCTCGTCGAGATCGACGGCGCCCGGCTGGACGTCGAGTCGGCGGGCGCCGGCCCCGACCTGGTTCTGCTGCACTCGCTGCTCTCGGACCGCTCCGCGTTCGACCGGGTGAGGGAGACGCTGGCCGGATCCTTCCGCCTCCACCTGGTGAATCTGCCCGGCTACGGAAACTCGTCCCCCGCAGGGGCCACGCTCGACGCCTACGCCGACCGCCTTGCCGCCGGTTTTTCGGCACTGAAGCTCGGGCCGGGCACGGCGGTGCTCGGCAACGGCTTCGGCGGCTTCGTTGCGCTCGCGTTCGCCATCCGCCACGGCGAAAAGTTCGGGCCGCTCGTCATCGCCGATTCGCTCGCGGCTTTTCCGGAAGCAGCGAAAGCGCCGTTCCGCATCATGGCGGCCAAGGTGCGCGCCGAGAGCATGGCATCGGTGCTCGACGCCGCGATCCGCCGCATGTTTCCCGAGACTTTCATCGCTGCCCACCCGGCCATCGTTGCCGAACGTAAAGCGGCACTGGCCAAGGCCGACCCGGAGTGCTTCGCGCAGGCCTGCCTCGCGCTCGCGGAAGTGGACTTCCGTCCCAGCCTTGCGAAGATCCGCAACAGAACCCTGGTGATGGCGGGCGCGCTCGACCAGACCACCCCGGCAGCGCTCGCGCGCGAACTCGCCGCCGCGATCCCGGGCGCGAAGTTCGAGGAGATTCCCGGCTGCGGGCATTGTCCGCAGATCGAAAAACCCGCGGAGTTCGTAGCCGCGGTGCGCGGCGTCCTGCGCTAGGCGCGTGCCAGTATCACCGCTCCGACGACGGTAATCGCCACCCCGAGCAGCACGCGCACTCGGAACTTCTCCTCGCGCAGGAAAAGCGCCGAGAGCGCGAGCGTAACCAGCGGATACGTTGCCGCGAGAGGCGACACCACGCTCACCTGCCCGCGCGCGAGTGCCGCGTACATGGCGAGCACGCCCAGGCCGTTGCAGATTCCGACGACCGCGAACCAGAAGATGCCGCGGCGGTCGAGGATCGCGCCCGCGCGCTGAACCAAGGCGCGATTCCCGGCGAGGATCATCACCGAAGACACGGAGTAACCGATGAGGACCGCCGCGAACGGATCGGGCCAAAGCGTGAGCCCGCCTTTCACCGCCGCCTGGGCACCACCCCGGATCGCTGCCCCCGCCAGGGGAATCAACAGCACCCAAGTCGAGATGTGGCGCGGCCGGTCCGAATCACGCGAAGCGAGCGTCACCACGCCGATGACGATTGCGATCGTCCCGGCCGCAACCAAGAGCGTGAGCGGCTCGCCAAGAAAGAGCAGCGCACCCAGCACCGCAAACAGCGGCGTCGTTCCCGACAGCGTTCCGGCAACGGTCGGCCCGACCAGCCGGTTCGAGGCGAAATTGAGGAACGTGACCAACGCCGGAAAGATCAGGCCGACCGTCGCGAAGATCGCGAACGCCGTCGCGTTCCAGCCCTCGCCGCGAAAGAGGAACGCGGCCAGCACCCAGAACATCAGCGCGGTCGAGGGAATCGCCACCAGCGCACCGCGCGCCGGATCCAGGTAGCGCAGGCCGACGTTGGCGAGCACGACCGCCGTGCCGAGGAACGCAGAGGCGACGAGAGCCAGCGCGGTGCTGAGGTCCATGATTTTGGGGAAGCCGAAACGCCTGAGATTGAGGACGCGGGGCTACGAACGATAGGCGAGGATGCGCGCCTGGACGGTCTTGTGTTCGCCGGGGGCAGGCACGCTTTCCCTCGTCAGGCGGGCGACGGCAGCTTGTCGAGTGCGGCGGCCACGGCTTTACACGCTTCGATCAGATCAGCGAGCAGGCGCCCGTCCACGTTCAGATCGCCCTCGTATTCGCCGAGATTCCGGACGTCGTGACACTTGGCGAGCACGCGCCAGACTTCCGGCCCGAGCTTGAGTGTGTGCGGCAACACCTGGAAGACGATATACCGGTTCTCCGCGCGATACCCGAGCCGACGCAACGCCGCGAGGCACAAGGCATGAGCGGCGTTGTACGCCAGATCGAACCGGCCCTCCAGCGAGTTCGAGGCATTTTGCGCATCCGCGAGCCGCTTGTGTCCCGAGCGTCTCAGTCCGACAAACTCCTTGGCGTCCGGCGGCTCCGCGCGCAGCGACTTGCCCGGACCGCACAGGTTATCAAGCGGCGAAGTCACTTTCCGCACCGATCAGCCAGACCTTGGGTTGCGCCATGACCCGCGTGACGAAGGCATTCTTCTGCTTCACGCGTTTCGCCAGCTCCCGCCGCGAATACACTGTCGGATTCACCTGCCGGCCCAAGCGCGCGGTCGCCTGCTCCATCGCGGCGAAGAGATCGGCGTAGGTGAGGCTGTCGCTCACCACCAACAGATCGATGTCGCTCGCCGCGGTGTCGCTGCGTTTGGCCACCGAGCCGTACACGAACGCCGCCGTGATGCGCTTCGCCAGCGGGGCGAGCGCATCCCTCAGCGGCTCGGCCAGGCCCACGGTCTTCTGCGCGATGGAACAGAGCTCGGCAAAGAGCGGCGACTTCGGGTTGGCCTGATAGTGCTTCTGCGTGCCGACACGCTTGACGGTCACGAGGCCGCTCTCCGCAAGCCGCGCCAGTTCGCGCTGCACCGCGCCCGAGCCACCGCCGGCGAGCTTGATCAACTCGGTGGCGAAGAAACTGCGTTCCGGCTGGCCGAACAGATACGCCAGCACCCGTTGCCGGATCGTGGAAAACAACGCGTCGGCCAGGCTCGTGCGCGGCGGAGACGGAGATGTTTTGACCTTCCTGCCTTTGGTCTTCCTACCCATATTGGGCATCTTAATGCCCATATTGGGCATATTCAAGTGCACCCAAATTGAAAAACGGATCTTCCGAGTTCTGGCTGTCCTGCAAGAACGAAGTCGCGGACCTGAATCTACCCCTTCCACGATTACCGCTGATCGGGCGCTCTCTTCATCGCCTCTGTCAGCAAGCTGTCTGTCAGTGGCTCCCCACGGCTATTTTCGTCTCGCAAAATGATCTGCGCCTTCAAAATCAGCGTTCCTCGTTTGATTCCGTCTTAGTGGTCTGATTCGGACCTGCGCACCGAGATTGTCTTTGAACCGCTTCTTGTTGCTCATGTTAATTCAGGCAGATCGGGGTCGTGGAGCTGAATCTGCGCTGTCATCAATTGGTGCAGCAGCGGAGCACGAGTTTCCGCCGCGAATCCTGAAACATCAAGGCGAATATTTCTTTTCCCAGTCCCGCCAGCCGGCCAGCAGCGGGAAATACAACCCCAGCTTTACGCCGTTTGAATCGGACAAAGCGGCGGCGTAGCGTTCGAGCTGGGAGCGATAACGCTCTTCCTCGCGTTCGAGAAACGCTTCGACGTCGGCGCCCTGGTGGCTGGTCACCTTGTAGTCCACGATCCAGCGCTTTCCGTCGGAGTCCCGAAACGTCCGGTCGATGACCATGCCACGGCGCTCGCCATCGATTACAGCGGTGAGTCGGTATTCGTTGCGCGATCCGCCCTGCGGACCGAGCAGCCAGCGCCCGCGAGGATCGGCCAGCGATCTGGCCAGCGCGGTTGCCACGCGCTCGGTGGCGGCATCGAGCTGCGCTTCTTCCACTCCGTACAACGCGAGATCGTTCCGGAACGCAGGCCGCAGCATCGCCACCCGCTCGCCGTCCCAACCCTGCAGCTCGTCCTCGGCGATGCGCTGCAGCCAGCGGTGCACCACGCTGCCGACGTGACGCGCGGTTTCGCCGACCCAGGAGAATTCGATCTCGTCGCGCTCGCCCGACTCATCGGGAGGCGCGGACCAGGAAACCCCGGGAGGCACTTCCGGCACCTTCCAGTCCGTCGGCAGGCGCCGCAGATCCTGATTGACCGCGTCGCTTTCCCCCGCGCTTCGCGCGGCGCCCTCCGCGTCGAATGGGAATTGCCGGGCCGCTTCGGCAAATTCGACTTCGACCGCGGGCCACAACCTGGCAAGCAGCGAGCCCGTGCTGGGGGATTTCGGTTCGGGCTCCTGCACGCTCGCATCGAGGCCCACGTCGCCGAACAGATGGAGATGCTTCTTTGCACGCGTGGCGGCAACGTAGAGCAGGCGGGCGTCCTCATGGCTGCTTTTTTCCCTGTCGAGCCTGCGGATGTATTCGTAGGTGGGGTCCTTGTCGCTGCCGGTCAGGTTGATCGGAGCGAGAAGAAGCTGCGATCCGCCTGTGCCATCGAGCGTGGGACGTTCCGTCCATACCAGGAGCTTGCGCTCGTCGCGGCCGGTCCCCGACCCGAGTCCGGGAACGATCACGGTATCGAATTCGAGCCCCTTCGCCTTGTGGATGGTAAGGATCTGCGGAGTGGCGGCATCGGCGTGCAGATCGGGCAGCGCGTAGAGTTTCTCGAGCCCTTCCTCGAACGCGGCGGGATCGGCGATCTCACCCGCCTCTTCGCACCGTTCGAGATAGTCGAGATAGATGTCGGCGTCCTCGAGGTCGGTCTCGTCCGCGACGCATGCCGGCCCGCCGAGCGCGAGCCACGCGCCTTCGACGCGATCGCGCAGAGAGCCGCGCAGGCGGTTCGGCAGTACGTTGTCCAGCACCTCGCGCAGGCGCGCCAGGCGGACACGCCCGTCCGTGGAAAGACGCGCGAGCTTCGAGTCTTGGCGCAGGAGGTCCCACAGGATGCTTCTGTCATTCTTGATGTGAGAACTTGCCGAAGATCGGTTTGTGGCACCGCTCTCCGAAAACAGATCTGGCTGGACCGGCAATGCCTTCCCCTCAACCTCTCCTCCGGAAGGGGTCGCCGTTGCCTGATCCGTTCCCGCCAGCGCGTGCAGGTCGGCGAGGGTAAGGCCGCACCAGGGCGCGCGCAGCACCGCGAGCCACGCGAGGCGGTCGGCGGGATGCGCGAGCGCGCGTGTGAGCGCGAGCAGATCCTGCACCACCTGGCGGTGGCCGAGCTGCTCGATCTCGATCGCGCGGAAGCGCAGTCCCTGTTCTTTCAGCCTCGGCACGATGCGCTCGAGGTGGCTGCGGTTCCGGACGAGAATCGCGACCGTGCCCTCGGCTTGCGCCTCCGCGGCGAGCACCGCGACCTGCGCTGCCTCGCCTTCGGCGTCGCCATTCCAGAAGGCCCACACGCGCACCGCGTCGGCTTCGGCCGGATTCTCGGGATCGCAGGGCGTATAAGGCACGGCGCCCGAGGCGATGTCCTCCGCGCGCGGCATGATCTCCCCGAAAGCACGGTTCACCCAATCCACGATGTCGGCCTGCGAGCGGAAGTTCGCCGAGAGCGTGAGCGGCTCCAGTTGCACCGTGCCGAGTCCTCCGTGGCGCGCGCGCAGGAACAGGCCCACTTCCGCCTCGCGGAAGCGGTAGATCGACTGCATCGGGTCGCCGACCAGAAACAGCGTGCGCCCGTCGCCCTGCTCCCAGCCGGCGGTGAGCTTCTCCAGCAGCTCGATCTGGGTGAAGGACGTGTCCTGGAACTCGTCGATCAGGATGTGATGGATGCGGTAGTCCAGCGATAACAGCAGGTCTGTGGGCGCGTCGGCTCGCCCGAGCGCCAGGCTCGCGCCTTGCGCGATCTCGACGAAGTCGGCTTGACCGAGCGCGGCGAACACGAGCTTGAGCTGCGCCACCACGAGCGGCAGGACCTGCGTGATGGCTTCGAGCGCTTCCCACTGCGCGTCGCTGTAGCGGGGATCCGGGAGCACCTTCAGCACGGCGAGCGCCTCGCGTAGCGGCTCGTTCCCGGAGAGTACCTGCGCAGTCGCGTTCTTCTTGCGCCACTCACCCTTCTGCGTGAGGAGATCGGCGGCGAGCGCCTTCCAAGCTTCGACGTCTTCATCGGCAGGAAGACGGACCGGCGACCTCGCGGGAAGCAGCGCCCGCGCCTTTGCGATCTGCGCGCGGCATTCGGCAAAGAGCGCAGCTTCGAGCGCTCTACGGTCTGGCACATCCATGGTCTTGTGCAGCCAATGGTCGCGGCGCGCGAGCATCTCGATCAGCAAGTCTTCGACGGTCTTGACGTTGTTGTCGAGGTAGGTGAGGAGCCTTGCTACGAGATCGGCGTGCGCACCCTTCTCCTCGAGCAGCGCGAGGGTGGCGCGCGCCGCTTCGCGATAGAGCGGGCTTGCGTCCTCGAGCGGCTCAGGCTGCGCGCCGAAGGCGGCGAGCACCGGCATCTGGCGCGTGAGCGACGCGCACAGCGCATCGAAGGTCTGGATGCGAAGCCGGGCGGCGTTTTCTTCCAGCCGCCAGCCTTGCGCGCGGTCGCGCTCGATCGCGGCGCGCGCGTGTTCCCAGGTGAGGGCGCGGTGCGGCTCCGCCGGACAGGGTTCGCTGCGCGCCGCGGCGAGCGCATCGAGTACGCGCTTGCGCATCTCGGCCGCGGCCTTGATGGTGAAGGTGATCGCGGCGATTTCTTCAGGCTGCGCGACGCGCGAGAGCAGAACGAGGTAGCGCTGGATCAGAAGCTCGGTCTTCCCCGAGCCCGCCGGCGACTGCACGATGAAGGAGCACTGCGGGTCGAGCGCTCGCTTCCGCGCGTCGAAATCAGCGACGGGCGCCGCGTCGCTCATTCCGATTCCCCGGAGCCGCTACTCTCGTCCGCGGCAATCGGAGCGCCGTAACGCTCGTAGATGCGGCAGAAGGGCTTCACCTCGCAGTAGAGACAGGTCGCCAGCTTGTGCTTGTCCTTGGGATCGACTCGCGCCTCACCCGAGGCAAACTCGCGCCCGAGCGCCTCCAGTTCCTGCCGCCAGCCTGAGAGCAATTCGTCCCATGAGCCGTACTGCTTCGCCGCCCTCGATCGCAGTCCGGCGAGCGTCCCCACTCCGGGGATCAGGCCTTCGTCGCGCGCGATACCCTTGAACTCCATCTCCCCCGCTTTCACGTGCGCAAAGGCGACGGCGGCAACATCGCCGCCCGCGTTCTTGTCGCGGGTCACAGCGTAAAGCGGGAGCTGCGGCTCGTTGGGGCGCGCGCCGAGCCAGCCGCCGACGTTTACTTGGCCGGTCTTGTAGTCGAGGATCACGTGGGCGCCGCTGACTTTCTCGTCTCCGGTCAAACGGTCCATGCGGTCGAGCTTCGCATTAACGGTGACGCCGCCGAGGCTGACTGCGTGTTTTTTCTCGATCTCTGCGATCTCGAACGCCGGGCGTTCCTTTTCCTTTTCCAGCCAGGCCCGGCCGAGTTGCACCAGGCGCTCCTTTTCCAGTTTTGCGAAACGGCTCTCGAGCGCATCGGGCCGCGACCAGCGCAGACGGCCGATCGCCACGGCGGCGGCAGTCGCGAGCAGCGCGTCGAGATCGCGGGTGGAGAGCGCGTCGAGGCGAGCCTTCGACTTCAGCTCGGTCCAGACCTTGGCCAGCATGGCGTGGACAAGCGTGCCCCGGTCGCGCGAGTCGGGCCCCGGCGCCGGAACTTCCAATCCCTTTGCATCGAGGCGGTGAACGGCGAAAGCGCGGAAAGGACATGCCGCCTGGTCGCTGAATACGGAGGTGCCGCCCGAGCTCGGTGAATCTTTCAGGATTGCGGGCGCGCGTGAATCGGCTGTGCGCTCCTCGATTCGCGCGCGGCGGATCGAGGAGCGCAGGCTGTCGTAGTCAGGCAGCGCAAGGTCTTCGAGCGTTGTTCCTGGAATGTCGCGGATGAGCGGGCTGGGCGCCAGCTCGCGGTCTTCCTCGCGCAAGGGGTGCGAGAGCACGACCTCGCCCGCCGCCTTCAGCCAGCCTTGCGTGATGCGCCGGTCGAGCTCAAGCGACGACGCGGCAGAAGATTCAGGCACGCCGGCCGAGCGCTGCAAGGCGATGGGGATGAACGGGTTAGGACGTGCGGGGATCGGCCATGCCTCGTCGGTGAGCCCCATCACCCATAGATGGTCGAACTCCATTCCCGCAGATTCAAGGACGCCCAGCACCTGGATCGGCACTTCGGGCGCCTCGGGCTGGAACGGCGTGTCGGCGACGATGCGCCGCAAGCGCGCACGCGCGTCCGCGAAGCGCGTGCGGCCGGTGACGCGATCCAGCGCGACGAAAGCGGCGATCGCCTCGTGGAGTTTCTTGAGCGTCTGGTATTCGGCTGAACTCAAGGGGCGCTCGCCGGGAAAACCGGCCAGATCGAGCAGCTCGGAAATCGCCTTTCCCCACTCCGCCGGGCGCCTGGAACCGCTGAGCTTTTCCTCGCCGAATTTTGCGAGATCGGAAAGGCGCCGCGAAAGGATGGGGCACGGGGGCACGCGGTAGGAGTTGTCCGAAGCGGTGAGTTTCGCGATCGCGCGGCGCAGCTGCTCGATGCCGATCTTCGCTCCCGCAACCCTGCGCAGCTCAGCATCGAGCCGCGCGCGATTCGCCATCTCGGCTTCGGCGCCGGCGATGAAGGGCGAGCGGATCAACCGGCTTGCTTGCAGGAACTCGACTTCGCCGTGGGGGAAGTCCAGAGCCAGCAATGCCGCGGCGACGATCGGATACGACAAGAGCGGCTCGCCGAGCGAGACGTTGAACGGCAGCGTTCCTTCCTCGCTGCCTGGCAGAACGTGCGCGGGTGCCAGCGCCTGCGCGAGGAGACGCCTGACCGCGTTGCTTGACCTGGCGAGATCGGGAACAACGATGCCGATACGCGTTTGGGGATTCGCCTCCAGCCGTGCTCTCGCCCAGCGAGCGGCGGCGTGGATCTCGTCCTTCGCAGAAGTCAGCGGGACGCGGCAGGAGCGGGATACACGCTCGTCGGGTCGGCAGTCCAGCAACTCAGCACCTGCAGCCCCGAGCGCCGCGAGAAACTCGCGCTGTTGCACGGTGAAAATATCGAAGCCGTAGGCGACCAGCATCTTCGGCGTGCGCACGGCAGCGTGCGCGAGGTAAGGCGCGGCGATTTCGGGCAGGCGTGCGCGGTCAGTATGGTGGTCGCGCTTGGTGATGCCCTCGTAGCGCCAGGCCCAGTCGGCGAACGCTCTTGCATCGTCGTTCGCCGGATAGCCCCTCAGACGCGGCAGGAGCTTCCACGCATGCGCGATCTGCCAGGCGGCTCGTGCTTCGATCGCGGCACTCGGTGCGGACAGCAAAGCCTTGCCCGCTTCGCTCGCCCCGATCGCTTCCTCCCAGAGTGCCTGTTCCTGCGCGGCAGAGAGCAGAACCGGGAGCCGATTCGCGAGCTCGGAATACATCGCGTCCCCGTAGAGCCGCTCGACGAACGCGACGAACGGCAGGACGTCGGCCGATTCCCAGGAGACAAGTCCGCGCGAGGCCTGCAGGGCGTCGAACCCGCGTACCAGCGCCATGGCAAGACGCTGATTCGGAGTGACGACCGTGACTCCTGCGGCACGCCCCAGTGCGAGGCGCTCGAACAGTTCGCTTTTCTCGAGGATCGGAAATCCCGCGCCCGTGTTCATGGGCGCCTACTCTAACGCGTATTGGTCAGCGTTCGAGAAGCTGCTTTTTTTCCTTGACCTTGGCCCACTCGTCGGCGTCGGCGGGCGCGAGCTTGCGCTCGACGATAGGTTTCCACACCTTGGAAAGCTCGGCGTTGATGGGAATCCATTCGCGTTGCGGCTGGGGCACGTCATCTTCGGCAAAAATGGCTTCCACCGGGCATTCGGGCACGCACAGGGTGCAGTCGATGCATTCCTCGGGATCGATCACCAGCATGTTGGGACCTTCGCGGAAGCAGTCCACCGGACACACGTCGACGCAGTCGGTGTACTTGCACTTGATGCAACTCTCGGTGACGATGTAAGCCATCGTAAAGGTCGACCCTGCCTCGAATCTGAGAGCCTCGCGTGCTGCTGCGGCGGCCCGGCGATCTTAACACGCGCGGTGAGCGAACCAGCGCTTTTCTCCGGGAAAATAACCCCTTATGGCAAATGGACTTGGGCTTTTCCGGGACTGGAAATTCCGCTAGCATTGCGCATTGAAGAATACGGTACCCGCCCCGAAATAGTCACCACGCAGCGCCTGCTGCAATTCCCGTTTCGCAGAGGAAACAATGAACGAATTCATCCATCACGTCAGCGATGCCACTTTCGAGCCCGAGGTACTGAAATCCGAGGTGCCGGTTTTGGTGGACTACTGGGCCGAATGGTGCGGCCCGTGCAAGGCCATCGCCCCCGTGCTCGACGAAATCGCGAAGCAGTACGCCGGGAAGCTCAAGGTCGCCAAGGTCAACGTCGATGAAAACCAGGAGATCCCGAGGAAATACGGCATTCGCGGCATACCCACGCTGATGCTTTTCAAGAACGGCAACATGGAGGCCCAGAAGGTGGGCGCATTGTCGAAATCCCAGCTCACCGCATTCCTTGACAGCAACATCTAAAGTCCCTATCCTTTCCGCAAAAGGCTGGGGGCACAAGAGAAGTAGAAGTAGCCGCCAGCCTCCCGGCACCCCCGGCAGGCAGTATCCGGGCGCCATCCCTCCCCGTTTCGGTTCCCGGTTGTTCCATTCGAACGGTCTGAGGTCGTTCACTCCGCTTGGGCGTTTATGCACCTATCCGAACTTAAGACACAACACGTCAGCCAGTTGCTCGAAATGGCGACGACGAACGAGATCGAAGGCGCCAATCGGATGCGCAAGCAGGAGCTGATTTTCGCGCTCCTGAAAAATCGCGCGAAGAAAGGTGAATCGATATACGGTGACGGCACGCTGGAGGTGCTGCCCGATGGCTTCGGCTTCCTGCGCTCGCCCGACACCTCCTACCTCGCTTCGACCGACGACATCTACGTCAGTCCGTCGCAGATTCGCCGCTTCAATCTGCACACCGGAGATTCAATCGAGGGCGAAATCAGGACACCCAAGGACGGCGAACGCTACTTCGCGCTCGTCAAAGTCGACAAGGTCAATGCCGACGCGCCCGAATCTTCCAAGCACAAGATCCTCTTCGAGAACCTGACGCCGCTGCACCCCGACGAGCATATGAAGCTCGAGCGCGACATCAAGGGCG
>JBGPTG010000057.1:0-13598 GCA_041490545.1 Gammaproteobacteria bacterium | reverse complement strand
GCAGGCCGCCGACAAGGTCAACATCGGTTTCGTCAGCACGCTCTCGGGGCCGAGTGCCGCGCTCGGCGTGGATATCCGCGACGCCTTTCTGCTGGCGGTGAAGCTGAACGGCGGCAAGCTCGGCGGCCTCCCCGCCAACGTCGAAATCGGCGACGACCAGTTCAAGCCCGAGGTCGGCCGGCAGTGGGCGGAGAGGCTGGTCAAGCAGGACAAGGTCGACTTCCTCACCGGCTACGTCTTCTCCAACATCATGCTCGCCTCGGTGCCGGTGGCGTTCGAGAACAAAGTGATCTACGTGAGCCCCAACGCGGCGCCTTCGCCGCTCGCGGGCAAGCAGTGCAATCCCTATTTCTTCGCGGTGTCCTGGCCCAACGACGCCTATCACGAGGCGGCGGGCGAGCACGCCACGCAGAAGGGCTACAAGAGCGTCTACCTGATCGCGCCCAACTACCAGGCCGGCAAGGATTCGCTGGAAGGCTTCAAGCGCTTCTACAAGGGAAAGATCGTCGCCGAGGTCTACACCAACCTCGGACAACTCGACTACTCGGCCGAGCTCGCGCAGGTGCGCGCCGCCAAGCCGGAGGCGCTGTACATCTTCCTGCCCGGCGGCATGGGCATCAACTTCATCAAGCAGTACGTCGCAGGGGGACTGTCGCGCGAGATGCAGCTGATCACGCCGGGATTCAGCTCCGACCAGGACATCATCCGCCCGGTCGGGGAGGCGATGCTCGGCATCGTCGACACCGCGCACTGGGCCCTGGATTTCGACAACGCCGCAAACCGCAAATTCGTCGCCGCGTTCGAGAAGGAATACAAGCGCCTGCCGTCGCTGTTCGCCGCGCAGGGTTACGACGCGGCGCAGCTGATCGACGCCGCGGTGCGCTCGCTGAAGGGCAAGCTCGACGATCCCGAGGCGACGCGTCGCGCGCTGCGCGAGGCGAAGTTCGACTCGGTGCGCGGCGCGTTCAAGTTCAACCGCAACCAGTACCCGGTGCAGAATTACTACCTGCGCGTGGTGGCGAAAGACGCGCAGGGGCGCCTCGTCAACAAGACCATCGGCACGGTGTTCAAGGACCGCGGGGATGCTTACGTGCAGGATTGCGCGATGCGGTAGCTGGCAAGACTTGGTAGGACCTGGTAAAACCGGGCGCTTTCGCGCCGGTTTACCTCGGCGTGTTGGAGCGGGCATTTCATGCCGCTCAACACGCCGGGTGACGGCAGCGGGCAGGTACTCTTCACATTGTCCTGGATTCTCCTTGTCGAGCAGGCGCTGAACGGGCTGCAGTTCGGGCTGATGCTGTTCCTGCTGGCGGCGGGGCTCACGCTCGTGTTCGGCATCATGGACATGATCAACCTCGCCCACGGTTCGCTGTACATGCTGGGCGCGTTCTTCGCCTCCGCGCTGGTTGAAGCGACGGGGTCGTTCGTCGCCGGCGTGCTGCTCGCGGTTCCCGCCACCGCGCTCGCCGGCATGCTGCTCGAGCGCGCGCTGCTG
Organism: Gammaproteobacteria bacterium; assembly: GCA_041490545.1. Lineage (GTDB taxonomy): Bacteria > Pseudomonadota > Gammaproteobacteria > Burkholderiales > SG8-39 > VBDM01. The sequence continues at coordinate 12,103 of JBGPTG010000057.1, read as the reverse complement.
CGAACGCTGTACGCGCGCGACCATCTGTCGCAGGTGCTCGCGACTTTCGCGCTGATCCTGATCCTCAACGAGCTGGTGCGCATCGTCTGGGGCTCCGACCGGCCGCTGGCGATGCCGGCCGCGCTGTCCGGGCCGGTGGAGCTGCTCCCGGGGCTTTACTACTCGTCGTACCGGTTGCTCATCATTGGGGTGGGTTTCGCGGTGGCGCTGCTATTGCATTGGCTCGTCGCGCGGACGCGCCTCGGAATGTGGGTGCGCGCCGGGGCATCGAATCGCGAGATGGCGCTCGCCATGGGCGTGGATATCGGCATGCTCTTCACTTTCGTCTTCGGCCTCGGCGCGGCGCTGTGCGCGGTGGCGGGTGCGCTGCTCTCGCCGCTCCTCGCGGTGCAGGTCGGCATGGGCGAGAACATCCTCATCGTCGCCTTCGTGGTGATCGTCATCGGCGGCATCGGCTCGATCCGTGGCGCCTTTGTCGGCGCGCTGCTGGTGGGCGCGATCGACACCCTCGGGCGCACGCTGCTGCCGATCGCCTTCAGCGCCTTTCTGCCGCCGCAGTTCGCCAGCGCGGCCGGTCCGGCGATCGCGTCGATATCGATTTATCTGCTGATGGCCGTGGTGCTGTTCTTCCGGCCGCAGGGCCTGTTCCAGGCGCGCGGCCAGGGATGATGCGCGAGCCGAACGTCAAGGCCTGGCTCGGACCGTTGCTGGCGGCGGTGTTCGCGATTGCGCTGCCGCTCGCGCTGCGCGCGTTCGGGCAGGTGTTCTACGTGAGCTTCGCCAGCCAAGTGCTCATTTACGCGCTCGCCGCGACCAGCCTCAATCTGGTGCTCGGCTACGGCGGCATGGTGTCCTTCGGCCACGCCGCCTTCGTCGGAGCGGGTGCCTACGTCGCGAGCCTGCTGCTGCACGCGGGCGTCGATAGCGCCTGGATCGCCTGGCCGGCGGCCATGGCGGTCGCTGCCGCGATCGCGCTGGCGACGGGCGCGATCTCGCTGCGCACGCGCGGCGTGTACTTCATCATGATCACGCTCGCCTTTGCGCAGATGCTCTTCTACCTCGCCAACTCGATCAAGGCCTGGGGAGGCGACGAGGGGCTGACGCTCGCGCGGCGTCCCGCTCTGGGCTTCGGCGTCGATCTCGCGGATGAACTCTCGTTCTACTACGTGGCGCTGGCGATTCTCGCCGCCGCGCTCTACGCGCTGCACCGGCTCGCCGGGTCGCGCTTCGGCCATGCGGTCGTCGCGATGCGCGAGAACGAGACGCGCGCGGAAGGCGTCGGCCTGCCCGTGTTCCGCACCCGCCTCGCGTGCTTCGTCATTGGTGGCGCCGTCGGCGGCCTGGCGGGAGCGCTGCTCGCCTGCCACGGCAAGTACGTCAGCCCCAACGTGCTGCACTGGACGCAGTCGGGCACGCTCATGATCATGGTGATCTTGGGCGGCGTTGGCCGGCTGTGGGGCGGAGTGCTGGGCGCGGTGGCGCTGCTCGGGCTGGAGCGGTTTCTCGCCGATTTCCGTATCGGCTGGCTCGCGGCGCTCGTTCCCAACTATGCGCAGCACACCAGTCTCGCGGTGGGCGTCGTGCTGCTCGCCGCGGTGCTGTTCGCCCCGCGCGGGCTGGCGGGCTGGCGTCGCGCGCGCGATGGCTGAGCCGCTGCTTTCCGTCCGCGCGCTGGCGAAGCGCTTCGGCGGCGTGCTCGCCACCGACGGCGTGTCGCTCGACCTCGCGCCGGGAGAGCTGCACGCCCTCATCGGCCCGAACGGCGCTGGCAAGACGACGCTGCTCGCGCAGCTAGCCGGAAGCCTCGAGCCCGACGCGGGCAGCATCGTCTTCGAGGGGCGCGACATCGCCGCGCTCGCGCAGCACCGGCGCGTCGCGGCGGGGATCGCGCGCAGCTACCAGATCACCAGTCTCTTCGCGCGGTTGAGCGTGCGCGACAATCTCGCGCTGGCGGTCCAGGCGCGAAGCGGTTCGAGCTTCGTTTTCTGGAGACCGCGCTCGGCCGAGGCCGCGCTGTTCGAGGAGGCGCGCTCGATCGCTTCGAAGATCGGACTGGCCGGGCGCGAGGACGTCCGCGCCGATGCGCTCTCGCACGGCGAGCAGCGCGCGCTCGAGGTGGGCCTCGCGCTGGCGACGCGGCCGCGCCTGTTGCTGCTCGACGAGCCCATGGCGGGCCTCGGGCCGGAGGAGACCGCGCGCATGATCGGACTCATCGAGCGCGTCCGCGGCGGCACGACGGTGCTGCTGGTCGAGCACGACATGGACGCGGTGTTCCGCCTCGCAGCGCGCATCTCGGTGCTGGTCAACGGCCGGGTGCTCGCGAGCGGTTCGCCCGAGGCGATCCGCGGCAACTCGGATGTGAAGCGGGCCTACCTCGGCGAGGAACTCGCGGCCCGAACCACGAGCGACCCGCCGTGAGCGAGCCGCTGCTGCGCCTTCAGGGGATCGAGACCGCCTACGGCGCGAGCCAGGTGCTGTTCGGCATCGACCTGGAGATCGGCGCGGGCGAGATGCTCGCGCTCCTCGGCCGCAACGGCATGGGCAAGACCACCACGGTGCGCTCGATCATGGGATTGACGCCACCGCGTGCCGGGGGCATCTGGTTTCGCGGTGAGCCGATCGCCGGCAGGCCGCCCGACCGCGTGGCGCGCCTGGGCATCGCGCTGGTGCCCGAGGGGCGGCAGGTGTTCCCCAACCTGACCGTGATCGAGCACCTGCTCGCGTTCGCCGCGAACCGGTCGGCGCAGCCCGACCCGTGGACCCCGGCCCGGGTGTTCGAGGCGTTCCCGCTTCTCGCCGGGCGCCGCGCGCACCTCGGCCAGGCCCTTTCCGGCGGCGAACAGCAGATGCTCGCCATCGGGCGCGCGCTCATCACCAACCCGCATCTGCTCATTCTCGACGAGGCCACCGAGGGCCTCGCGCCGCTGATGCGCGAGGAAATCTGGCGGTGTCTGGCGCGGCTGCGCGAGGCGGGGCAGACGGTGCTCGTCATCGACAAGTACGTCGAGCGGCTGGTGCGCCTGGCAGACCGTCACGTGATTCTCGAGCGCGGCCGCGTAGTCTGGCACGGCAGCTCGGCGGAGCTTGGCTCCGACCGCAATCTGTGGCACCGTTACCTCGGTGTTTGAAGCGCGCCGGCCTTGATCCGGCAGTCACTCGAAGGAGAATTTACATGCTGCACGAGCGCATTTCCGACCTGGGCCGGTTCGTCGAAGCCGACCGGGTGCGCAAAGAGGTGTATACCGATCCGGAGATTTTCGAGCTGGAGATGCAGCGCATCCACGAAACGGTGTGGATCTACTGCGGCCACGAGTCGCAGGTGCCCAAGGGTGGCGACTACCACGCGGTGCAGATCGGCCGCCAGCCGATGCTGATGGTGCGCGGCAAGGACATGCAGGTGAGGGTGCTGTACAACCGCTGCCCGCATCGCGGCTCGATGATGTGCGGCGACCGCAGCGGCAACACCGGCGAGTTCTTCCGCTGCTCGTACCACTCCTGGACCTTCCAACACGACGGACGCTTGCGCACCATCCCGATGATGGAATCGGGATACGAGGGCACGCGCTTGAGCCGCGACAATCCGGAATGCAACATGAAGCGCGCGGCGCGCGTCGCGAGCTACCGCGGCTTCGTCTTTGCCAGCCTCGCCGACAAGGGGCCGGGCCTCGCCGAGTTCCTCGGGGATTCGAAGATCGCCTTCGACGACATGTGCGACCGTGCCCCGGAGGGCGAGGTCGAGATCGTGCCCAACTGCTTCCGCGTCATCCAACACTCCAACTGGAAGATCTTCCTGGAGAACCAGCTCGACGCGCTGCATCCTTCAGTGACGCACCAGTCCACCGGACGCGCCGCCCGGGAAGTCGAGATCGACATCGAAAAGCGCACCGGCAAGGCGCCGCTCTCGTATCACATGCTCTCGGCGTTCGCCACGGTTACCATCGACAAGTGGGACGGATTCCAGACGCTCAACTATCCGCACGGGCACTGCATCCTCACCGGCTACATGGGGCTGCGCCCGAAGGATCCGGAGACGCTCGAATACGAGCGCGTCATGGAAAAGGCCTACGGCAGGCAGCGCATGGAGGAGATCCTCGGCGTCAATATCCACCACGTGCTGCTGTATCCGGGGCTGTCGGTGCAGTCGCCGCTGCAGCAGCTGCGCGCCGTGCGGCCGCTCGGCGTCGACAGGACGCTCACCGAGATCTGGCATTTCCGGCTGAAGGGCGCGCCCGAGCCGATCTACCGCCGTGCGCTCGCGTACTACAACCTGGTGAACTCGCCCTCCACCATGATCAACGCCGACGACCTGGAGAATTTCTGGAAGGTCCAGACCGGACTTTCCTCGGAAGGGGGCGACTGGGTCAGCTTTCACCGCCACCACGGCCACGACAAGGAGAAGAACGGCGTGGTCGAGACCGCGCCGGACATGGGCACCTCCGAGGCGCCGATGCGCAACCAGATGAAGGCCTGGGCGCAATTCATGACCGCGGAGAACTGAAATGGCGAAAAAACGGCCAGGTACCGCGAGGAAGAAGCCGGCGTTCGCAGCCAAGCCGGCTCGCCGCGCAGCCAGCAGCCACGAGCTGCAGCACGCCGTGGAGCAGTTCCTATACCGCCAGGCCGAACTGCTCGATGCTAAGCGCTGGCAGGACTACATCGACCTGTTCACCGCAGGCGGCATCTACTGGATGCCGGCCGACCCGGCGCACACGACCTGGGACGGGGTGCCTGCCATATTCGCCGAGGACAAGAACGTGATGACGGTGCGCATGAAGCGCGTGCTGCACCCGGACGCCTGGTCGCAGCGGCCGCTGTGGGGCACCAACCACGTGGTCGGCAACGTCGTCGTCGAGAAGGCGGCGCCGAACGGCGACGCGGTGGTGCGCTCGCGCTTCCACATGCTCGAGCTGCGCCGCGATGATGTACGCCATTTCGCCGGCGCGTATACCCATCACCTGAAGAAGACCGGCGAGGGCTACCGCATCAAGCTGCAGCGCGTGGACATGACCAACGCACAGGCCGCGTACGACTACGTGCTGCAGGTATGGGTGTAGCGGCGCTGCGGAAGGAACCCCTGAAGGGTTAGGCCGCCTGCTTCGAACCGGGGGCCGCGCCCTCGTCCTTGACCTCGTGGCTTGCCGGCCGCGCGCGCAGCTTGACGTCGGTGAGTTCGGCGCGCTCGCGCGCCGCCAGCCGGAACGCTTGGTCGCGCCCGTTCAGGTACTGCAGCGGCCAGTGCTGCGCCTCGTGCTGGTACCAGGCGGAGGCCTGCAGGGTGAAATAGGGGTTCGCGAGGTGCGCGCGTGCCAGCGCCACCAAATCCGCCCGCCCCGCGGCGATCAGCGTATTTACCTGGTCGGCGGTGGTCACGGCGCCCACGGTCAGCGTCGCGATACCCACCTCGTTTCGCACCCAGTCGGAGAACGGCGCCTGGTACATGCGACCGTACACCGGTTTCTGCTCGGGCACGGTCTGCCCGGTCGACACGTCGATCATGTCGCAGCCGGCATCCTTGAAGGCGCGCGCGAGTGCCATCAGGTCGGCGTCGGAGAGTCCGCCAGGGGCCCAATCGGTGGCCGAGATGCGCACCGACATCGGCTTGTCCCGCGGCCACGCGGCGCGCACCGCGGCGAAGACTTCCAGCGGGTAGCGCAGGCGGTTTGCGATCGCGCCGCCGTAGGCGTCGCTCCGGTGGTTGGTGAGCGGCGAGATGAAGCTCGCCAGCAGGTAGCCGTGAGCCATGTGCAGCTCGATCAGGTCGAAACCGGCCTCGTCGGCGTAGCGCGCGGCGCGCACGAATTCCTCGCGCACCCGGTCCATGTCGGCACGCGTCATCTCTCGCGGCAGCTGCGATTCGCCCACGTAGTAGGGCAGTGGAGAAGCCGAGACGAGCGGCCAGTTGCCGGACGCGAGCGGATGGTCCATGCGCTCCCAACCGAGTTGCGTGGATCCCTTTCTCCCAGAGTGGCCGAGCTGCATCGCCAGCTTCGCTTTCGACGCCGAGCGGCAGAAAGCGACGATGCGCTTCCACGCGTCGCGCTGCGCCGCGTTCCACAGCCCGGTGCAGCCCGGCGAGATGCGCCCCTCGGGCGACACGCAGGTCATCTCCATGTAGAGGAGGCCCGCGCCGCCGATCGCGCGCGATCCGTAGTGCACCAGGTGCCAGTCGTTGGGCAGGCCGTCCACCGCCGAGTATTGGTCCATCGGCGAGACCACTACGCGGTTCTCGAGCTCGAGGCCGCGCAGGCGGAACGGCGTGAACATGGGCACGGGCGTTCGCCCGGCGCTGACCGCGTAGCCCAGCGCCTGTTGTCTGGCCGCGAACCAGCGCTGCACGTCGGCGACGAAGCCCGGATCGCGCAGCTCCAGGTTCTCCCAGGTGATCTGCTTGGAGCGCGACATCAGGCCGAAGCCGAACTGCAGCGGATCCATGCTCCAGTAGCGCCGCAGGTGCTCGAACCAGACGAGCGACACGTTGGCCGCGTGCTGGGTCTTCTCCACTTCCTCGCGCCGCGCCGTGTCGTAGCGCGCCAGCGCCTGCTTCACGCCGTCGCCCGAGCGCAGCGAGTCGCTCAGCGCCGCGTGCAGCGCGATGGCGTCCTCCATCGCCAGCTTGGTCCCCGAGCCGATGGTGAAATGCGCCGACGCCTTGGCGTCGCCGAGCAGCACCACCTTGTCCATCACCCAGGTCTTGTTGGTGATGCCGGGGAAATTGCGCCACACCGCCTTGTTACCGATGAGCCGGTGCCCGGCGAGTTCCTCGGCGAACAATTGCTCGAGCGCGGCGAGAGTTTCCGCTTCGTCCATGCGCTCGAAGCCGAAGTTCTCCCAGGTGGCGCCGTCCATCTCGATCACCCAGGTGCTCGCGCCCTTCTCGTACTGGTATCCGTGCGCCACCACGATGCCCTGGGGAGTCTCGCGGAAGAAATACTTGAACGCGTCCATCGGCCGGGTCGAGCCCAGCCAGATGAACTTGTTCGGGCGCAGGTCGACGCTGGGCTGGAAGTGCTCCCTGTAGCGCTCGCGGACCTGCGAGTTGATGCCGTCGGCGGCGATGACGAGATCGCTGTCGGGGAATTCGGTCACGTCGCCGACCTCGCTCCGGAAGTTCAGCCGCACCCCGAGCGCGCGGCAGCGCTCCTGCAGCAGGCCGAGCAGCGCCACGCGCGAGCAGCCGCAGAAACCGTTGCCGGCGATGCGCAGTACCTCGCCGCGGTAGTGCACGTCGATGTCGTCCCAGTAGGCAAAGGCGCGCCGGATCGCTTCGTAGGAGGGTGCGTCGCAGGCGCGGAAGGTGGCGAGGGTCTGGTCGGAGAAGACCACGCCGAAACCGAAGGTGTCGTCGGCGCGGTTGCGCTCGTATACGGCGATGTCCCAGTCGGGCCAGGTCTTCTTCGCCAGCAGCGCGAAGTACAGGCCGCCGGGTCCGCCGCCGATGATGGAGACTTTCATCCGCGCCCCGGGTTTCAGTCCGGGATCACCGCGGTCGCCTCGATTTCCAGGCGCGCCGCAGGCTCGACCAGCCCGTTCACTTCGATCACCGCCATCGTCGGGTAGTGACGGCCCATCAACTCGCGGTAGGCGGCGCCAACCGGTTTCAGCGACGCGAGATATTCCTCTCGGTCGCGAACGTACCAGGTGAAGCGCACCAGATGCTCGCTGCGTCCGCCAGCCTGCGCCAGCACCGCCAGCACGTTGCCGAGCGCGCGGCGGAACTGCGCGGCGAAATCCCCGCCCGCGAACGCGCCGCTCGCGTCGAAGGCGCACTGCCCGGCGATGTAGACGGTGGTGCCGCCGCGCACGGCGATCCCGTTCGAGTAGCCCTTGGGCTTTGCCCAATCGGGCGGTTGCAGAATCTGCATCTCCATCCTCCTACATCTGTTTCAGGATTCTCCCTGGCGATGAGGAGTGCCTGATTCTCCCTTGAGCGTTGGCAGCGCAGCTTAAACCATTTGCGCCAGCGCCGGAGCGCAGGTCGGGAGCGCGCGCCGGGCGCCGGCGGCATAATCCGGAAATCCCTTTCGCGGGAGCAGGCAAATGACGAAAAGCGTAACCAGACTCGTGCTGGCCGTCGCGGCGCTTGGGGTCACCTCGGCGCTGGCGCAGGGCTGGCCCGCCCGGCCGATGCGCCTCATCGTGCCGTTTCCGCCGGGCGGTCCCACCGACGTCATCGGCCGCACCGCGGCGAAACTTCTCAGCGACGCACTCGCGCAAGCCGTGCTGGTCGAGAATCGGCCGGGCGCGAGCGGCGTCACCGGCGCCGATGCGCTCGCCAAGTCGGCGCCCGACGGCTACACCGTCGGCATCACGGCAATTACGCTCGCCACCGCGCCGCACCTGGGCAAAGTGCCGTACGACACGTTCCGGGATTTTGCGCCGATCTCCAATCTCGCCGCGACCACGCCGCTCATCGTCGTGCACCCAACGTTTCCGGCGAAGACTCTTGCGGACCTGATCGCCTACGCGCGCGCCAATCCGGGAAAGATCGCCTACGGCACACCCGGCGTCGCCACCGTGCCGCACCTCGCCGCCGAAATGCTCTCGGTAGCGGCAGGGATCCAGATGCTCCACGTTCCCTACAAAGGGACCGCCGGCCTGTCGGCCGACCTGCTCGCCGGCGTCATCCTGGTGAACTTCGAAAGCTCGCTCGCGCTCGCCGGTCCGAACATCCGCGCCGGGAAGCTGCGGCCCATCGCGGTGATTTCGGGAAAGCGAACGCCGCTCCTTCCGGACGTGCCGACGGTCGCCGAGTCGGGCTACCCCACGGTGCAGGCGCAGCCCTGGTTCGGCCTCTCCGGGCCGGCGGGCCTCGATCGCGACAAGGTGCTGCGAATGAACGCTATCCTCGTCAGGGGACTGAAAGAAAAGGAAGTCGTCGAACGGCTCGCGACCATAGGTGCCGAGGTGCTGCCCACCACGCCCGAGGAATTCGCCGCCTTCATCCGCGCGGAATACGATCGCTGGGGCGAGGTGATCCGGCGTGCCGGTATCAAGCTCGAGTGACATTTCGCTTAGAGGGCTTGACAGGCGCGCGGCGCTCATCCTAAATACTCGCTGCTGGGCCGCCTGCAACGGGCGGATTTAATAATGACAAGGAGGGGTTCATGAAAAAATGTCTGACAGGCCTCATTTCACTTTTCTTATTGGCCGGCGCCGCTTGGGCGCACGACGATCGAGACGATGATCGGGGCGGGCGGGATGAGCACAGGGCCTTCACCCTGTTCAGCCCGGACCTGGCCAGCGGCACTTTTGACAATAAATTCATTCTCAACGGCTTTGGTTGCACCGGCGGCAACGTTTCGCCGGAATTGCAATGGAGGAATGTGCCGCCCGGCACCAAGTCGCTGGCGCTGCAGGTCTACGATCCCGATGCGCCAACCGGCAGCGGCTTCTGGCACTGGGCGGTCTACAACATTCCGCCGACTGTGACGCATCTGGCCCAGGGCGCGGGTAACAGCCCGGCTACCCTGCCTCCCGGTGCCTTTGGCGGCAATACCGATTTCATGGACACCGGTGCGACCGGCGTGAACGGCAACTACGGTGGCCCCTGCCCTCCGGTCGGTGACAAGCCGCACCACTACCACTTCACGCTGTTTGCGCTGGGCGTTCCCGACGTACAAGCCGCAGGTGGCATCCCGCACACGGGGACCGCAGCGCTGTATGGCTTTGTGATTAACAAAGGCCTTGGCTCAGCGCTGTTGGGCAAGGCTTCGTTCATCGCGACTTTCGGTCGTTAAACGACGGCCTCGCGCCGCGTTGAGCTGTAAGTACTGCGCGGCGGGAGCGATCCCGCCGCGCGGGTGTTTTGCAGGGTGGTGCGCATGGAAAGTGCGGAAGTTCTGCTTCTCGCCCGCGCGCAGTTCGGGCTGAACATCGGGTTTCATATCCTGTTCCCGAGCCTGACGATCGCGCTCGGATGGATACTCTTCTACTTCCGCGTCCGCTACGCGCGCACGGGCGACCCGGCCTGGCTCGCGACGTACAAGCTGTGGACCAAGGTATTCGCGCTCTCCTTCGCCATGGGCGTGGTGAGCGGCATCACCATGTCGTTTCAGTTCGGTACGAACTGGCCGGGCTACATGCTGAAAGTCGGTAACATCGCCGGGCCGCTGCTCGCCTACGAAGTGCTCACTGCGTTCTTTCTCGAAGCGACCTTTCTCGGCGTGATGCTCTTCGGCATGAACCGCGTGCCGGGTTGGGCGCACGTGCTGTCCTCGGCGATGGTGGCGATCGGCACCACGCTTTCGGCGTTCTGGATCCTCGCGCTCAACTCGTGGATGCACACGCCCGCTGGGTACACGATAGACGCCGGCCAGATCATCGCGGCGGACTGGGTACAGGTGATCTTCAACCCGTCGTTTCCCTACCGTTTCGTGCACATGCTGCTCGCTTCGGGCCTTACCGCGGCCTTCGTTCTTGCCGGCCTTTCGGCATGGCGCCTGCTGCGCGCTGCCGACGACGCCTCGGCGCGCGTCACGCTGCGCACGGGTCTCGCGATCGCCGCGGTGCTCGCGCCGCTGCAGATATTCGTCGGCGACCTGCACGGGCTCAATACTCTGGAGCACCAGCCGGCCAAGATCGCCGCGATCGAGGCGATCTGGAAGACCGAGAAGGGTGTGCCGCTCGTGCTCGTCGCCATCCCGGACGACGATAAACGCCGCAACGATTTCTCGATCGAAATCCCGAAAGGCGCGAGCTGGGTCCTCAAGCATGACGGGCAGGCCGAGTTGAAAGGCATCGATGCCTTTGGGCCCGACACCGCGCCGGTGGCGTCGGTCTTCTTCGCGTTCCGCGCCATGGTGGGCATCGGCGTGCTGATGCTCATGGTCGCGTGGGCCGGCGTGCTCGCCACCCGCCGTGGCAAGGTGCCGCAGCGCTGGATGCTGTGGCTCTTCTCGGGTTTCACCTTCGCCGGGTGGGCGGCGACGCTGTGCGGATGGCTGGTCACCGAGATCGGCCGGCAGCCGTGGCTCGTGACCGGAATCCTCAAGACCGCTGACGCGGCCGGAGGAACCTCCGGTGCGCAGCTGGGCGCGAGCCTTACCGGCTACGTTCTTACGTATGCAGTGATGCTGATCGCCTACTTCGTGGTGCTCACGCATCTCGCCGGAAAGGGCGCGCAGGCATGACTCTCGATCTGCCTCTGACATTCGCGGCCATCATGGGCCTCGCCATGCTCATGTATGTGGTGCTCGACGGCTACGACTTGGGTGTGGGCATGCTCATGCCCGCGGCCGACGCGCGCGAGCAGGAGCTGATGGTCGCCTCGATCGGTCCGTTCTGGGACGCGAACGAAACCTGGCTCGTCCTCGGCGTGGGCATCCTGCTGGTGGCGTTTCCGGTGGCGCACGGCATCATCCTCGGCGCCCTGTATCTGCCGGTGGTGGCGATGCTCATCGGTCTCATGCTGCGTGGCGTCGCTTTTGAATTCCGCGTCAAGGCCGAGGGCTGGCACCGCGAGCTGTGGAACGGGCTCTTCTGGTTCGGCTCGTTTCTGGCCGCCTTTGCGCAGGGGCTGATGCTCGGCCGCTACATCACCGGGTTTCAGTCGGGCTTCGGCTATTTCCTGTTCGCCGCCCTGGTCGGCGCGTCGCTGTGCGGAGGCTACGTCCTGCTCGGCGCCACGTGGCTCGTACTCAAGACCGAAGGCGCGCTGCAGAAAAAAGCGCTCGCCTGGGCGCGCTGGGGTCTCACGTGGGTTGCGCTCGGCGTGGCGCTGGTGAGTCTCGCGACGCCGCTGGTAAGCGCCACGGTGCAGGCCAAGTGGTTCGGGGATTTTCCGTCTGCGCGCACGCTCGCGCTGATGCTGCTGCCGCTGGCGACGCTCGTCGCGGGGTGGCTCGTCTGGGTCACCACCGGGCGCCTTGCGCGCGGCGAGCGCGAATTCGACTGGATGCCGCTCGCGGCGGCGGTCGCGATCTTCGCGCTGGCTTTTGCGGGACTCGCGTACAGCCTCTTTCCCTACGTGGTGATCGACCGCATGACGATCTGGGAGGCGGCCGCGCATCCGTCCGCCCTCAAGGTCATGCTGATCGGCGTGGCGATCGTGCTGCCGTTCCTCATCGCCTACACCGCGTTCGCCTACCGCGTGTTCCGCGGCAAG
>JBGPTG010000056.1:0-13609 GCA_041490545.1 Gammaproteobacteria bacterium | reverse complement strand
GGGGTCGATGCCCAGCGCCCGCGTCACCAGATTCTTGTTCTGCGACAGCTTGGCCTGCTGCGGCGTGATCATCCCGCTGTCGATTTGCTCCTGTAGTAGCGAGTGGTCCTTGGTGATCTGCCGAAACTCGTTGCCGCGCAGCCGGTACAGGCGCGAATCTCCGATATGGGCAACCGTCGTCCTGTTGTCGTAGAACAGCGCGACCACCAGAGTCGTCCCCATCCCTGCGTATTGCGGCTGGCTCTGTGCAGCCTGATAGATCGACGTGTTCGCCTTGGCGATCTGCTCTCGCAGCAGTCTTTGGGCGAACGGCTGGCCGGTCTGCTCATCGAGCTGGAAAGGTTTCTGCTGCTCGAGCAACTGCTGAATCTCGGTCACGAGCACCGTCGTGGCCATGCCACTCGCTACCTCGCCCGCGTTGTAGCCTCCCATCCCGTCGGCAAGCACCACCAGTCCTTTTCCTTCGTCCGAAGCAATCGAATCCTCGTTGTGCGACCTCACCATGCCGGAATCGGTGCAACTCGCAATCTCCAACACCCCCGACAGGTCCATGACGGCAATAGGTCTCAGAGGCTGAAATCCACACTCGTTCCGGCGGTGGCCACGCCACCGACAGAGGCCCGCAACGCCGCGGCGAATTCCTCGCCGGTCTGATAGCGCTGATCTGCTTCCTTGGACATCGCCTTGTCGAGAAACGCCACGAAGGCGGGAGACAGCGAAGGGTTGTACTGCAGGATGTCCGGCGCGTTTTCATTGGCGATCTTGTACATCAGTTGCGCCATTGAATCGCCCTCAAACGGGAGCTTCCCGCAAGCGAGCTGATACAGACTCACGGCCAGCGAGAACAAGTCGCTGCGTCCGTCGATTTTCTTGCCCTGCAGTTGCTCGGGCGACATGTACGAAGGCGTACCCAGCACCATGCCGGTCTTGGTTTTCGAGGAATCCGTGATTCGGGCGATACCGAAATCCGTTACTTTCAGGACGTCGTTTTCGAGCTCGTACATCAGATTGGCCGGTTTGATGTCGCGGTGCACGACGTTCTGCCTGTGCGCGTAGCCGAGCGCGTCGGCCACTCGGGCGGCGATCGATATGACCTTCTCGATCGGAAGTGTCTGCCCCGGCTTGGTGAAGGGAACCAGGTCCTTGCCCTTCAGGAGTTCCATTGCGATGTAGCACAAATCATGCTCCTCGCCGGCGTCGAATATGGTCACGATGTTTGGATGGCTCAAACGGCCCGCCGTCTCTGCCTCCCGGAAGAACCGCTCTTTGACCTCGGCAAGCTCGTCGGCCTCGAATTCCTGTGAAAGGGCCATGGTCTTGATCGCGACCACGCGCCCGATTTTCGGATCCTTTCCCTGGTACACGACGCCCATGGCGCCCTTGCCGAGTTCCTTTTCGACCTGGTAGCGGCCGAGCATGGGCTTTTCGGCACCTCCGCCGAGCGCGAGGCTGCCGCCGGGATGGCTTTGCGCACCTCCGAGAATGATGGTTTCCGACATCTGCTTTGCGCGGGACAAACGGGCTTCGAGATCCCGAAATTTCGGGTTGTACCCGGCCATGTAGCCGAACACCGACTCGGCCTTGTTGAATTGCCGCTTGCGCTCGAAATCCAGTGCGAGGTTGTAAAGAATGTCCATCACGCTGTCGTCGAGCGGCACCTTGCGGAAATAGTCGAACGCCATGTCGAACTGCCCCTGCCCTTGGAAAGCGAGACCGAGCATCCGCGCATTCCCGGCCGACTCTGCGTCGGAGACTTCCTTGCCCCTTTCGGTCATGACGAAGCGCTTGGTGATCAGCAACACGTGTCCGACCACCAACAGAGCGAGCGCGTGCATGAAATGCAGCCACAGGCCCTGACCTGTCATGAGCACGAAATGGGCCGCGATGAGCAGTGCGGCAATCGCTGCGGTGACCCCCGCGCCCATACCCGCCGAAAGTCGTGGCAGCAACGCAATCAGGTAGGCGGCGACCACGACGAACACCAGCGTCTCGACGATCCATCCCCAGGTCGGCGCGACGAAAAAATGTTCCTGCAGGATCGACGACACCGCGTGCGCGAGCGTCAGGACGGGCGGCATCGCGGAAGATATCGGGGTCGCAGGGGTTTCGCCCAGACCGGCTGCCGTGGCGCCGATCAGCACGATCTTGTCCCGATACTTGTCGACCGGCAGTTTCCCGCTGATCACGTCGTAGAACGAGTCGGCCTGGAACGCGGGTTTACCGTCCCGGTCCTTGTAGAAATACATCTGCATCTGCAACGATGGATCAGTCTTGATGCGCAATTTCTGCAGGGCAACACCTTGCTCCAGACTGACCTTGATATCGGTCGGGCCGAGGTTGAGGTATTTTGCGACCAGCATCATGGAAAGCGAGGGGTACATCTGGTCGAAGTAAGCGAGCACCAGCGGTTCGGTTCTTACGATCCCGTCCACGTCGCGCAACTGATTCAGGTGACCGAGTCCCGAGGCAGCCTTGCCTATGACTTCGATGGGAATCTGAACCTCGGCGGTCTGGGGCGGCAGTTCTTCGGTCCCTTTGCTTGCCACTGCGAGGTTGTTCTTCAGTACGTAGTCGGGCAGAGGCTTGTCGGGTTTACCACGGGGTTCACGCACTTCGAAAACCATCGACTGGACTACGTTACCCGCCCGGGCAAAACTTTCCCCAAGTATGCGATCTGTGTTGAGCTTGGTCTCGGCCTCGTGCAACAGGGCGCCGATCTGCACCAGTTCCGGCGCCAGATTCTTTGGCGGAGCGCTCAGGTCCACCGACGAGGGAACCAGCTTGCCGTAACTCTCCAGCAGCCTGTTGACGTAAGTCAGACCGGGGTCAATCTGAGGCTCACTCAGCAGTATCGTGTTGCCGATGACTTTCGCCTTGGCACCCGCCAGCAGATCGATCATTCTTGCCAGCTTGTCGCGCGACCACGGGAAACGCCCGATGTTGGCGATGCTGACTTCGTCGATCGCGATCACGGCAATCTTGTCTGAAGGCGTGCGCGACGTCGCGCTCAGGGCCCAGTCATAGGCGGAACGCTCCAACCCCTGGATCAGCTGAGTCCCGCCCATGAACAGGAGGACGAGCGTCACGGCCAGACTGAAAAACCAGTCCTTCTTCCAGAAGTCCGCTTTGCGCATTACTTCTCCCGTTTGTTTTTATTGTTATTTAGGGGGTTCCCGCCCCGATTCGCCCGTGCATTTTACGCTACCCTCTGCAGTCCTTGAGCCTGACGGATCGTCGCACGCAACCCGTGCAGGCGGCATCCGCCCAGAGTCGAGTTTTAGGCCGCGCCAACCTCTCGAAAACCAGGAAATTCCTAAGTTACTTAATAAACAGAAGCCTAGGCCGCATTCTTGCAGTAACGGTCGAGACAGTCAAATCTTCCAGGCGGTGGCGCGACACGCGGCCAGGCCGGAGGGAAGCCGGACTTTGACGAGGACACCAGGGGGGGCGCCTCTGCCGGACAGGCCGCCTGCCCGCTCAGCCGCCGAGCAGCGTGCCTGGAGTCAAGCCGTGCTGGGCGACCAGTTCAGCAGCGGAAACTTTCTTGCCGTCTTCGTGCTTCGCTTTGAGAATTTCTATGCGGCCACCCTGGGCGGTGACGAACAGGCTGGTGCCGGTGATTTCCGAAATCTCGCCAACCTTGCCTTTGACGTCACCGAAAGTACGAAACAGGTGCTTGCGGCTGTCGAATAGCTGCAACTTCTTTCCGCCCAGCGTCGTCCACGCGCCCGGCGCAGGATTGCACCCGCGTATCTGGTTGTAGATGAAGTCAACGTGGCTGGCCCAGTTGATCCTGGACTCGGCTGCCCGAAACCAGCCCTCGTAGCTCGCCTGGCTTTCGTCCTGAACTATCTCGCGGTGCTTGCCCGCCATCACCAGATCCGCCGCTTCGACCATGGCCCGCACTCCCTCCGGGAACAGGTGCTCGAAATATATGCTGCCGAGCGTGTCGTCAGGACCGATGGGCGCCTCTTTTTGCAGGATCACGGGTCCCTCATCGAGACCATCGGTAGGGCGGAAAATCGAAAGACCTGTCTTCGTATCACCACGAATGATCGGCCAGTTGATCGAACTCGGGCCGCGGTATTTCGGCAGTAGCGAGGGGTGATACTGGATCGTGCCTTTCTTGGGGATCTTCACGAAATCCTGGGGAGCAAACTGCAGGACGTAGGCCATGATGCCGATATCGACGTTCAGCGACCGCAGCGCATCGTGCGCTTCCTTGCTGCGCAGCGCCGGAAACTGAAAAACGCTCAGCCCCTTCTCCTGGGCCGCGGCTTTCAGCGGATCGACTTTGGCACCCTCCTTGTCAGGGGCGCAGAACACTCCGGCGACCTCATTTCCACCGGCCAGAAATGCATCGAGTACTGCTTTGCCGAAGTCCTGTTGTCCAATTATCGCGATTCGCATGAGCTACTCCGTAGTTGCCGGGCCAGTGCGCTTAACGGCAGGTCAATCCTTCCGAACGCGCCGACGCAGTCCAGCGCGACGCGTCCGGATTACGCGGCTTTCTTCGGTGGGGTGCTGAACGCGCCTGCCTGCCTGAGCGCCGCGATCCTCGTGTTGTCGTAGCCGAGCACTTCCTTCAAGACTTCGTCGGTGTGCTCGCCCAGTGTCGGGCTGCGCCTGATCACAGCCGGGGAAGCCGACAGCTTGATGGGCATGCCGACGTTGTACCACTTACCGCGCTGCGGATGATCCAATTCAACCCACATGTCGCGGCCCTTCACGTGCTCGTCGGCCGCGAGGTCCTGGGTGCTCATGATCGGGCCGCAGGGAACGTCGAGCGGATTCAGGATCGCCATGAACTCGCGCTTGGTGTACTTCTCGGCGAACTTGGTGATCAACGTCCACATGAGCTGCTGGTTCTTGCGCCGCTCGCCGATGGTGGCGAAGTGCGGGTCGGCCGCGAGCTCGGGTTGACCGATCTCCGATCCGATGCGCTTCGCGAGAGCGGCCCACACGGCTTCCTGCACGACGACGTACAGCCAGTCGTTCGCGCCGTGGGGCTTGCAGTGGATGGCATTGCCGAGCTGGCCGCCGCCGGAGTCGTTGCCGGCGCGAGGCACCTCGCCCATGCCCTTGTAAGTCGGCACCGAGTATTCGGGCATGTCCACGCGCGTAAGGCGCTGGTGGTCGCGGAACTTGACGCGACACAGGTTCATGACGCCGTCCATCATCGCCACCTCGACGTACTGGCCCTGGCCGCTGCGCTCGGCCTGCCGCAGCGCCGCGAGCAAGCCGATGGCGAGATGCAGCCCCGTACCCGAGTCGCCGATCTGGGCGCCGGTGACGAACGGCGGGCCATCCGGCACACCGGTCGTGCTCATCGCGCCGCCCATCGCCTGCGCGACATTTTCATACGCCTTGAAATCCGCATAGGGTCCACTCGAACCGAAGCCCTTGATCGAGCCCATCACGACCTTGGGGTTGATCTCGTGAATTTTCTCCCAGCTGAAGCCGAACCGATCGAGCACGCCCGGGCCGAAGTTCTCCATGATGATGTGGCTTTTCTTCAGCAGATCGACGAACACCTGCTTGCCCTCGGCGCTCTTCATGTTGACCGTGATCGAGCGCTTGTTGCAGTTGAGCATCGTGAAGTAAAGGCTGTCCGCGTTCGGCACGTCGCGCAACTGCCCGCGCGTCGCGTCTCCCTGCGGGTTCTCGAACTTGATCACGTCCGCGCCCATCCATGCGAGCAGCTGCGAGCAGGTGGGTCCGGCCTGCACGTGCGTCATGTCGAGTATCCGGACTCCCTTGAGTGCTTCCATTCTGATCTCCAAAAATTCTGCGGCAGATGAAAGGCTACCTGCCCTTGCCCAACGGCTCGACTTATTTCTTTTTTGCGCTCGGATTCAGGCTCGTGATGCGACCGCTTTCGGTGCCGGCGGTTTCATCGATGACGGCATTGATGAGCGTGGGCTTGCGCGACCGGATGGCTTCTTCCATTGCCTTGCGCAACTCGGCCGGTGTCGTGGCGTGCACGCCCACGCCACCGAAGGCCTCCATCAGCTTGTCATAGCGCGCACCCTTGACGAACACGGTGGGTGCCACATCGAGGCCGCCGGTCGGATTTACATCGGTGCCGCGGTAGATGCCGTTGTTGTTTAAGATCACCACGCAGACCGGCAGGTTGTAGCGGCAGATGGTCTCGACTTCCATGCCGGAGAAGCCGAAGGCGCTGTCGCCCTCGATTGCGATTACCTGCTCGCGGCTGACCACGGCGGCCGCGACGGCAAAGCCCATGCCGATGCCCATCACGCCCCAGGTGCCGACGTCCAGGCGCTTGCGCGGCTTGTACATGTCGACGATGCTGCGAGTGAAGTCGAGCGCGTTGGCGCCTTCGTTGACCAGGATGGCGTCCGGGTTGGCCTTGACGATGTCGCGCACCACGTTCAGCGCGCTGTGAAAATTCATCGGCGCCGGATCCTTGGCCAGGGTCTCGGCCATCTTGGCGAGGTTCTTGTTCTTGCGCTCTGCGATGGCGCCCAGCCATTCAGCCGGCGGCTTGGCCCAGTTGGAGCCCGCAGTTGAGTTAATCGCGGCGAGCAGCGCTGACACGCAGGAACCAATGTCGCCGACCAGCGGGGCGTCGATCCGGACGTTGCTATCCATCTCCTGCGGCGAGATGTCGATCTGGATGAACTTCTGGCCGCCCCAACCCTTGTGGTCCTTGCCGCCCCAGGTCTTGCCCTTGCCATGCGAGAGCAGCCAGTTCAGGCGGGCGCCGACCAGCATCACCACGTCAGCCTCGGGCAGCACGTAGGAGCGGGCGGCGGCGGCGGACTGCTCGTGCGTGTCGGGCAGCAGGCCCTTGGCCATGGACATTGGCAGGTAGGGGATGCCGGTCTTCTCCACCAGGGCGCGGATGTCCGCGTCGGCCTGGGCGTAGGCGGCACCCTTGCCCAGCACGATAAGCGGACGCTTGGCGCTCTTGAGCAGTTCAAGGGCGCGCTGCACGGCGTCCTGCGCCGGGATCTGGCGCGGCGCCGGATCGACCACCTTGATCAGCGATTTCTTGCCGGCTTCCGCGTCCATGGTCTGTGCGAACAGCTTGGCCGGCAGGTCGAGGTAGACGCCGCCCGGGCGGCCGGAGACAGCGGCACGGATGGCGCGCGCGATACCCACACCGATGTCCTCGGCGTGCAGCACGCGGAAGGCGGCCTTGGCGAGCGGCTTGGCGATGGCCAACTGGTCCATCTCCTCGTAGTCACCCTGCTGCAGGTCGACGATCTCGCGCTCGCTGGAGCCACTGATGAGAATCATCGGGAAGCAATTGGTGGTGGCGTTGGATAGTGCGGTCAGGCCGTTGAGGAAGCCTGGCGCGGACACCGTCAGGCAGATGCCGGGCTTTTGCGTCATGAAGCCGGCGATGGCGGCGGCGTTGCCGGCATTCTGCTCATGGCGGAACGAAATCACGCGCAGGCCTGCGGCCTGTGCCTTGCGGGTGAGGTCGGTGATCGGGATACCGGGCAGACCGAAGATCGTGTTGATGCCGTTGAGTTTGAGGGCATCGATGACCAGGTGAAAGCCGTCAGTCACTTCTTGTGATTGCGCATTGGCGACGATCTGGCCGCTGCTCATCATTTTCACGTCCTGACCGGACGCGACTTGCGGCTCGACTGTTCCCATGATGGTCTCCTTGCGTGCAGTGCCCGACCGGATGAGCGCCGGGGTCGAATCGGACCCAAAGTCTAGGATTGTTAAGGCCTTACGACCTTGACTGCGATCAATAATTCCCGCTTAATTGAGCCCTTTCGCGCAAGTCCTGCCCGTGTCGGCGATCATCAACCATCCCCAGCGCAACACCATCCGCCTCCAGCTCAAGCAGAACCTGATTCTGCGCGAGATGCCGGCATCGGCGTGGAACGAACTCGAGCCGCAACTCGAGATCGCCGAGTACCGCAAGGGCGAACCGCTGGTGCGCCAGGGCAGCACGGCGATGGAGCAGTTCTTCATTCTCGATGGAATCCTCAAGCGCGTGGTGAGCAACCCGCAGGGAAAGGAGATGATTCTGCGCTTCGGCGCCGAGACCGAGATGGACACCTCCTATGCCGCGTGGCGGCTCAAGACTCCGGTCCCCTACAACATCGCCGCCGTTACCAAGGTGCGCGTGGCGCGCCTGTCGATGCCCCATTGGGTCGAATTCCTGGAACGGCACAGCGAGGTCAAGCTGCGATTCGAATACGAAGTGATGCGCCTGATGTCGGAAGTCATGGCCCACACCATCACCCTGCACCTGCTCGACGCACCCGGGCGCCTGGCGCGCTTCATGCGCAAGCACCAGGACCTGCTCGGACGGATTCCCAAGAAGGAACTCGCCTCCTACCTCAACCTCACGCCGGAGACGCTGTCGCGCCTCAAGCAGCGGGTTTCAACTCCCTAGCGAGTCCTCCGGGGTTCATCGCGCTCAGCTTCTGCCGCTCAGCTTGCGCCACAGCGCCGAAAACAGGGGCCAGAAAAGCAGAACGAGGGCGAGGCTCGTCAGACCGCCCACCAGGCCATTGGAAAAGAACACCGTCAGGTCTCCCTGGGATCCCTTGATCGCGTTGCGGAAGTTTTCTTCGGCGCGGTCGCCGAGAACCAGCGCGAGCACCATCGGCGCCAGCGGGTAGCTGAGCTTCTTGAATGCGTAGCCGATGACACCGAACACCACCATGAGCCACACATCGAACATGGAGTTGTGCACGGTGAAGGCGCCGATCGCACAGATGACGATGATGACGGGGGCAATGATCGAGAACGGGATGCGCAGGATCGCTGCGAACAGCGGCACGCAAGTGAGCACCACGATCAGGCCCGCGATATTTCCCAGGTACATGCTGGCGATGAGACCCCACACGAAATCGGGTTTCTCCACGAACAGCAGCGGCCCGGGCTGCAGACCCCAGATCAGCAACCCGCCGAGAAGCACCGCCGCAGTCGGCGAACCCGGGACGCCGAGGGTGATCATCGGCAGCAGAGCCGCGGTTCCGGCGGCGTGCGCGGCCGTCTCCGGCGCCACCACGCCCTCGATCTTGCCGTTGCCGAAATCCTTGCCGTCGGGCGACAGGCGGCGCGCCAGGCCGTAGCTCATGAACGACGCCGGTGTGGCGCCGCCCGGGACGATGCCCATGAAGCACCCCACCGCCGCGCTGCGCAGCGAAGTCGCCCAGTAGCGCGGCAGTTCCTTCCAGGTCTCGATCACCACCTTGAGGTTGATCCGCCCGCTCTCGCCCTTGAAGGCAAGACCTTCCTCGAGCGTTTCCAGTATCTCGCCGATGCCGAACAGTCCGATCACCGCGATGAGAAAATCGAATCCCTTGAGCAGCGAGGTGAACCCGAACGTGAGCCGCAGCGTACCGGTGACGCTGTCGAGGCCGACCGCCGCGAGCGCGAAGCCGATCATCATCGAAGCCACCGTTTTGGCGGCGTTGCCCCCGCTCATGCCCACAAAGGCACAAAAGGTGAGCAGGTAGACCGAGAAGAACTCCGGAGGACCGAACTTGAGGGCGAAGCTCGCGACCGCCGGCGACAGGAAGGTGATCATGATCACCGCGACCAGCGCGCCGAAGAACGACGAAGTGAAGGCAGCGGTCAGCGCGCTGCCCGCGCGCCCCTGCTGCGCCAGGGGATGGCCGTCGAACGTGGTCGCCACCGACCAGGGCTCGCCGGGAATGTTGAAGAGGATCGACGTGATCGCCCCGCCGAACAGCGCGCCCCAGTAAAGGCAGGAGAGCAGGATGATCGCCGAGGTGGTGCCCCCCGGCTGCTGCGCCATCGAAAAGGTGAGGGGGAGCAGGATGGCGACGCCATTCGCACCGCCCAGCCCGGGCAGCACGCCGATGATGATGCCCAGAACCACGCCGACGAACATCAGCAGCAGGTTCAGTGGAGACAGAGCGACGCTGAAACCCTGGAGCAGTGCGTTGACTTCTTCCAGCGGGATTCCCTTTCAGTTCAGCCCGAGCGCGGCCTCGAGCGGCCCTTTCGGCAGCGGGACCTGGAACCAGATTTCGAATATGAGAAAAAATGCGATGCTCACCCCGGCCGACACCGGCACGATCTTGATCCAGGGGTACTTGCCCAGTTGCCGCATGAAGTAGGCGATGTACAGCGTCGACGTGACGTAAAAACCCAGAAACGCGATCAGCGAAACGTAGATGACGGTCGGCACGAGGACCGTGAGAATCAGCTTCAATTCCTCGCGCGACACAAAGGATTCGGCGGCGAGCTCCGTGCTTCGCAACGCCCTCACGAAGATTGCGAAGCTGGACAGGCATACGAGGGTCCCGACGTAGAACGGGAAGTAACCCGCCTCCGGCCCGTCCTCGCCCCAACTTGCCCCCAGGCGGTAGCTGTCGAACACGACCAGAGCGCCAAAAGCGAACACCACGGCAGCGACGCCGATTTCAACCGCCATCACCGACGCCGCCGATTGCTGCTTTTCGTTCTCCACGCCCCTCCCCCTCCCCGATCTCGGTAACTGCCGCCCGGACGCTATGGTCCGGCGCAGCCGAGACCCCTATTTTGCGAGGAACCCTGCTTCCTTCATGAGCATGATGTGCCGCGCTTCTTCGCGCGCCACCCAGGCTTCGTAGTCCTTGCCGCTCAAGGTCGTCTGGTTGAACGCCCCCTGCTCGAGGAAGCTCTTCCAGTCCGAGGTCTCGCGCACCTTCTTCAGCAGGTCCACGTAGTACTGCACCTGATCGGGGGTCACGCCGCCCGGCATGAAGATGCCGCGCAACATCACGTACTCGACGTCGAGACCGGTTTCCTTGCAGGTGGGTATGTCGAACCAGGCCTGGGTCTTGGTGACCTTCTCCTTGTAGGGCATGCGCTTGGCGTCGAACACGCACAGGGGCCGGAGCGCTCCGGCGCGCCATTGCGCCACCGCCTCGATCGGGTTGTTGACCGTGGAGTCGACGTGCTTGCCGACCAGCTGCACCGCCACTTCGCCGCCACCGCGGTACGAGATGTAAGTGAACTTGGCGCCGGTCTGCTTTTCCAGGGCCACGGTGATGATCTGGTCCTCCTGCTTGGAGCCGGTACCACCCATCTTGAACTTGCCGCCGGCAGCCTTGACCGCAGCCAGGTACTCCTTTGGCGTCTTGTACGGCGTTTCGGCGTTCACCCAGAGCACGAAGTTGTCGAGCGCCATCATCTGCACCGGAGTCAGGTCGCGCCAGTTGAACGGCGTGTGCGTGGCGAGCGGCGTGGTGAACAGGTTCGACAAGGTGATGATGATCTTGTGCGCGTCGCCCTTGGATTCCTTGACGTCGAGGAACCCTTCGGCGCCCGCCCCGCCAGCCTTGTTGATGACCACCATCGGCTTGTCCATCAGCTTGTTCTTGGCGATGATGCCCTGGATGATCCGCGCCATCTGGTCGGCGCCGCCGCCGGTGCCCGCGGGCACGATGAATTCCACGGTCTTGGTCGGTTCCCATGCCGCTGCCTCCGGAAGGGCAATAAGCGACGCGGCGAACAAGACGAACAAGGATGTTGCGCGCCCGGTACGAACGATAAAGTCGAACATGTCTCTCCTCCTATGCCAAGCTGTTCCCTGGAACGGACCCTCGATCAGCGCCGAGGGTTCCGCGTATTCTATGCGCCTGCCGTGAATGCGCATGGATTATCGCCACAAGTTCTGCAACACCACCTTGACAGAAGTCAAGACCGGCGCGCCACGCTCAGTCGCTCGCCGGCCTGCGGCCGGCAAGCCATTTCCCGACGACGATGACGATGACTGCTCCCATCACACCCGCGGCGGACAACTCGAGCTTCCGGCCAAAGGCGGAGAGCACTTCGAAATCGACCATCCAGTGCGCATGCACCTTGAACCACTCGATCACGACCGGATCGGTGACGAGCATTTCGCCAGCGACGTATCCGATCAGGGCCGCCCCGACGGCGATGATCACCGGATAGCGCTCCATCAGCTTCATCAGCACGGTGGCGCCGAAAACCACCAGGGGAATGCTGATGACAAGCCCCAGCACCAGCAGCACGATGCTGCCTTTTGCCACCGCTGCGACGGCGATGACGTTGTCGAGGCTCATGACCAGGTCGGCGATCAGAATGGTCTTGATCGCGGCCAGCAAGTGGGCGCTCGACTTGACGCCGTCGTCGTCACCGTCCTCGGGCACGAGCAGCTTCACCGCGATCCAGAAAAGCAGCAGCCCGCCGATGAGCTTGAGGTAGGGGAACTTCAGCAGCTCCACCGCGACGATAGTGAGCACGATGCGCAGCACGACCGCCGCCCCGGCCCCCCAGATGATCGCCTTTTTCTGCTGATGCACCGGCAAGGAGCGCGCCGCCAGCGCGATCACCACGGCGTTGTCTCCCGAAAGGATGATATTCACCCAGATGATCGCCCCGAGCCCCAGCCAGAACTGCGACGTCAGCAACTCTTCCATTCAGAGGTGTCCTTTTAGTTTGCCTGCGCCCTTGCCCGCGGCGATCAGAACAGTCCGACGACCTTGCCGTCGTCGGTAAGGTCGATCTTTTCCGCCGACGGCACCTTCGGCAGGCCCGGCATGGTCATGACGTCGCCGCACACCATGACGACGAACTCGGCGCCGGCAGCGAGCCGCACTTCACGGACGTTGATCACGTGCCCCGAAGGCGCGGCGCGCAACTGCGGGTCGGTCGAAAACGAGTACTGGGTCTTCGCCACGCACACCGGATAGTGGCCGTAGCCGCCTTCCTGCAATTTCTTGATCTGGCCGCGCACCTTGGCATCGGCTGTGACCTCGCCCGCGCCGTAAATCTTGGTGGCGATGGTCCTGATCTTGTCCCACAGCGGCAGTGCATCTTCGTAGACGAACTTGAAGTTCGACGGCACTTTTTCGATCAGGTCCACCACGGCGCGCGCGACCTCCGCCGCCCCCTTGCCGCCGTCCGCCCAGTGAGTCGCCAGGATCACCGGTGCTTCGTGATGCGCCATTTTCTTCTTGAGCAGCTCGATTTCCGCCGGGGTGTCGAAGTTGAAGCGGTTGATCGACACCACGCACGGAAGCCCATAGTGGTTGCGCACGTTGTTGACGTGGCGCTCCAGGTTGGTGATGCCTTTCTCCAGCGCCGCGAGGTTTTCCTTGTTGACCTCCTTGAGGTCGACGCCGCCGTGGTATTTGAGCGCGCGCACCGTCGCCACGATCACCACCGCGTGCGGCCGCAGTCCCGACTTGCGGCACTTGATGTCGATGAACTTCTCCGCGCCGAGGTCGGCGCCGAAACCGGCTTCCGTCACCACGTAGTCGGCGAGCTTCAGCGCCGTCTGGGTCGCGATCACCGAGTTGCAGCCGTGCGCGATGTTGGCGAACGGACCGCCGTGGATGAACGCCGGGTTGTTCTCGAGCGTTTGCACCAGGTTGGGCGCAAGCGCGTCCTTGAGCAGCACCGTCATCGCGCCGTGTACCTTGAGGTCCATGGCGCGCA
Source organism: Gammaproteobacteria bacterium (assembly GCA_041490545.1). Classification (GTDB taxonomy): domain Bacteria; phylum Pseudomonadota; class Gammaproteobacteria; order Burkholderiales; family SG8-39; genus VBDM01. Next base: position 193 of record JBGPTG010000056.1, on the reverse strand, counting down.
CCGGCTTCTGGTCGCGGGTATACCCGACAACAATGTTGCCGAGCCGGGCCTTCAGATCCTTGAGCGATGTGGCTAGACAGAAGATAGCCATCACCTCGGACGCCACGACGATGTCAAAGCCGTCCTCGCGCGGATAGCCGTTGCCAGGGCCGCCGAGGGATACCGTGATGTCGCGCAGCGCGCGGTCATTCAT
>JBGPTG010000055.1:0-13673 GCA_041490545.1 Gammaproteobacteria bacterium | reverse complement strand
TTCTCGCTCAACAAGGGATTCGCCGGGGTCAACATGAACTTCGGCGTGACGAATCTCGCGCTGGAAGGCGACCGCACCGGCCACGCGACCAGCTACGGCGTGAAGATCGGATTCCGCTTCTGACGCGTTCCGCGTCTAGGCGGAGGAGGGCCGGGGACGGTTGAGCAGGCTGCGTGCGGCGTCGATCACCTCGCTCGCAGTGACGCCCACCGGCCCGGTGCCTGCCGCGACCAGGACATCGGCGGCGGCCCCGTGCAGGTATGTGCCCGCGAGCAGCGCGTGCAGGGGTGCCGCGCCCTGGGCGCACAGCGCGGCGACGATGCCGCTCAACGCGTCGCCCATCCCCGCCGAGGCCATGCCGGAATTGCCCGAAGGGTTGATCCAGAATTTTCCGCCGGGCTCCGCAACGATGCTGCCGTTGCCCTTGAGAAGCGTGAAGCTGCGGAACTTTTTCGCAATCTGCGTTGCGGCGGCGACGCGATCGGCCTGCACCTTCGCCGTCGTTACGCCGAGCAGTCGCGCGGCCTCGGCCGGATGCGGCGTGAGCAGGGTCGGGCCGGTGCGTTTGGAAAGCGCCGCCGCGAGCCTGCGGTTCGCCGCGATGAGATTCAGCGCGTCGGCATCGACGACGAGCGGCTCTTCCGCCTTGAGCGCGCTGCCGAGGAGCTTGTGTCCCGGCGCGGCGGCGCCCATGCCAGGACCCGCGACGAGAACGTCCACCAGATCCTTCGCGAGGAGTGCCGCGGGCTTGCGCAGCATCAGCTCCGGCTGGGCGTAGTCGACGTACGGCGGACGCGGAGTCAGCAGTCCGACATAGACGCGGCCGGCGCCGCATTTGAGCGCCGCGCGGCCGGCGATCACGGCGGCGCCGACCATGCCGGCGGCACCGCCGAGCACCCCGACGCTGCCCGCGAGTCCCTTGTGGAAGTTCTTCGGCCTCGGTAGAAGGATAGCGTCCAGGATAGCTGCGTCGAGCAGCCGTCCCTCCGGATCGAGCAGATGCTCCGGCTGTGTCCCGAGCGTATCCAGGCTCAACTCGCCGCAGTGGTCGGGACCGTCGAGCGTGAGCAGCCCCGGCTTGTGTGCGAGGAAGGTAACCGTGTGGCTGGCGCGCACCGCGCATCCCATCACCGCGCCGGTATCGGCGTTGATGCCGCTCGGGATGTCGAGGGAGAGGATCGGGACTCCCAGCGCGTTGATCTTTTCAACCAGGGCGGCATGGGCGCCGGCTAGTGGCCGCGTGAGTCCGATACCGAACAAGCCGTCGATTACAAGATCGAAATGAGTCGCATGCGGGATGTCCGGGAGAAGCGTTCCATCTGCAGTCTCCCACTTTCCAAGTGCGGCCTGCGCATCCTTCGGCAGCCTGCCGCGCTCGCCGGCGAATACCACGGTGACGCGGAAGAATCCGCGCTTGAGCAGCGTCGCGGTTTCGAAGGCGTCGCCGCCGTTGTTGCCGGGTCCGGCGACGACCAGGATGTTCCGGGATTTCTCGCCGCACATCCGTCGCGCGGCTTCCGCCGCAGCAGCGCCGGCGCGCTCCATCAGCGTCGGGGTGCCGCCCGCCGCGAGCGCCTCCAGCCTGCACATCGCAGCGGTCGTGTAGATCGGGGAATGGGCCATGTGGCCCTCAATGATAGCGTGACGGGGTCGACCGTGAGGCGCGAACTCAGCCCAGCCTGAACATCCTGCCCGGCAGATACGTCACGATCTGGGGAAACTCCCAGATGATCGCGACCGCCAGAACCATGAGAAAGAAGAACGGCAGCGAAGCGCGGGCCACATAGAACATGTTCTTGCCGGTGAGTCCCTGCAGGACGAACAGGTTGAATCCGACCGGCGGGGTGATTTGCGCCATCTCGACCACCAGGACGACGAAGATGCCGAACCAGAGCAGATCGATTCCGGCCGCCCTCACCGACGGAAGAATTACGGCGGAGGTCAGCACCACCATGGAGATTCCGTCGAGGAAGCAGCCAAGGACGATATAGAGCAGCATGAGCACGGCGATCAGGTATCCGGGCGTGAAGCCCTGACGCGCGATCCAGTCTGCCATGGCGCGCGGAATGCCGGTGAAGCCCATCGCGACGGTCAGGAAGGCGGCGCCCGTCAGGATGAAGGCGATCATGCATGAAGTCTTCATCGCACCCATCACGCCTGACTGGAAGGTCTTCCAGTCGAGCGAGCCGGTGGCGACCGAGAGGATCAGCGAGCCCAGCACGCCGAGCACCGCAGCTTCCGTCGGCGTGGCGATGCCGGCGTAGATCGAGCCGATTACCGCGGAGATCAGCGCGACCGGCGAGATCAGGTGGCGGGCGGCGTAAAGCTTTTCACCGAAGGTCGAGACGATGTCGCGCGGCGGTGTTCTGTCCGGATTGGCGAGCGCCCAGGCGACGATGTAGCCGGAAAAAAGCAACATCAGCATGATCCCTGGGAGCACGCCGGCGACGAACAGCCGTGCGATGGAAACGTCTGCGGCAACGCCGTACACGATCATGATGATCGAGGGCGGGATCAGCAGCCCGAGCGTGCCGGCGCCGGCGAGCGAACCGATCGCCATGCGCTCGTCGTAGCCGCGCTTCTTCAGTTCCGGGATGGTGATCTTGCCGATGGTCGCGGCGGTGGCGGCCGAGGAACCCGAGATCGCGGCGAAAATGCCGCAGCCGACGACGTTGCAATGCATGAGACGTCCGGGGAGCGGGGCCATCCACGGCGCCAGACCCTTGAACATGTCCTCCGAAATGCGGCTGCGAAACAGGATCTCGCCCATCCAGATGAACAGCGGCAGCGCGGTGAGCGCCCAGCTCGACGATGACCCCCACACTGTGGTCGCCATGAGCTTGCCGGCCGGGGCGCCGGTGAAGAACACCATGGCGATCCAGCCGACTCCAAGCAGCGAGAGCGCAATCCATGCGCCCGCGATGAGGAAGGCGCCGAGCGCAGCCAGAAGAATTACCGCAACGAAAACCGGATCCATGCCTTCAACGCTCGAAATCCGGTCCGGCGGCTGCCTTCGCCATGCCCGACAAATCGTAGGACGGTGTCTCGCGGGAGAGCACGAGTACCAGGTCATCGAGCAACGCGATCAGGAGGATTACCACCCCCAGCGCCATTCCCGATTGCGGGATCCACAGCGGAACCGGCACGAGACCCTGGGAAACATCGTGAGTGGTGAATGAAAACCATGCCATGTCGCAGGTGTACCAGGCGAAGAACCCTACAAGGAAAGCCCCTGCGGCGAGGCATCCGATTTCGAGCGCGCGGCGCGCCGCACCGCGGGCGCGATGCAGGAGGAGCGTCATGCGGATGTGCTCGTTGGCGCGCAGGCAGTACGCGAGGCCGAGAAACGAGGAAGCCGCCATGCAGTATCCGGCGAACTCATCGAAGCTGTGGGCGGCGAACCCGAACAGCCGCCCGCCGATCTGCATCAGGGACAGGACGGCGATCGCGACCAAAAAAAATCCGGCCAGCTGGCCGGATGTACGGTAGAGAAACTCCAGCACTGCCCGCACTTTGGCGGTCCTCAGCGACCGAACGCCTTGAGAATCGCTTCTCCTTCCGGGCCCGATTTCTTCGCCCACTCGTCGGCGATCTGCTTGCCGATCGCCTCGAATTCGGCGGAGAGCTTCGCCGAGGGCTTCATGATCTTGATGCCCTTGTCGGCCATCGCCTTCACGTAGCGCTGGTTCTCGGACTCGCTGGCCGTCCAGCCGCGTTCCTCCGCCGCTCCGGCGGCATCGGTCACCGCTTTCTGCGTGGTGGGGTCAAGCTTGGACCAGGCGTCCTTGTTCACGATGACCATGTTCTGCGGGAGAAACGCCTGCGTGTCGTAATAGTGCGAGAGGTAGTCCCAGGCTTGGGTGTCCACGCCGGTTGCGCCGGAGGTGATCATCGAATCCACCAGCCCGGTGCGGAACGCCTGCGGAATCTCCGGCACCTGCACCGTGGTCGGGATGGCTCCCATCAGTTCCGCCAGACGCGAGGTACTGGGGCTGTAGGTGCGGAACTTCGCACCCTTCAGATCGGCGATCGAATTGATTTCCTTCCTCGCATAGATGCCTTGCGGCGGCCAGGTCACCGAGAAGAGCAACTTGATGCCCTGTGCATCGAGCCGTTTTTCCAGGTAAGGCCGGGCGATGCCCCAGAGCTTCCTTTCCTTCGAATAGCTGTTGGCAAGGAACGGGTTGGAATCGAACGCGAACAACGGCGACTCGTTGGCAAGCACCGAGATCAGTACTTCGCCGATCTGCACCTGCCCGGTCTGAACGGCGCGCTTGATCTCCGGCATCTTGATCAGCGAGCCGTTCGAGTGCACGTTGATTTGCAGCTTGCCCCCGCTTGCCTTGGCGACGTCCTGAACGAACTGGACCACGTTCCTGGTGTGGAAGTTTCCGTCGGGGTAGGGTGTGGGCATGTCCCATCGGGTCTGGGCAGCCGCCAGCGACGCGACAAGGGGGAGAATCGCCGCTAGAGCGAGTTGCTTCGAATTCATGGTTTTCTCCTAAATGACCGAACGCCGAAGTTTGTCAGACCCCGGGAGAGGGCGTCAACCGCGCGCGAGCGCGAGCACGTGGTCGGCGATTGCCAGCGAACCCGTCAGGCCCGGAGACTCGATGCCGAACAGGTTGACCAGTCCGGCGACGCCGTGCTCACGCGGACCCTGGATGAGAAAATCCTGCGCCGCTTCGCCGCGCGCCTGCGTCTTGGGGCGGATGCCCGAATACGCCGGTTGCAAGGCGCCGTCCCGCAACGCCGGCCAGTAGTCGCGGATGGCGGCGTAAAAGGCGTCGGCGCGGCGCGGATCGACCGCGTAATCGATGCGCTCGATCCATTCCACGTCCGGTCCGAAGCGCGCCTGGCCGGCGAGATCGAGGGTCAGGTGCACGCCAAGTCCGGCAGACTCGGGCGCGGGGTAGATCAGGCGCGAGAACGGCGATCGTCCCGACAGGCTGAAATAGTTTCCCTTGCAATAGTAGCTGGGGGGCAGCCGGTCGCGGGGAAATCCCGCGAGGCGGCCGGCCAGGTCCTGCGCGAACAGGCCGGCGCTGTTGATCACGGTGCGTGCCCGCAGCCGCGTGGCTTCGGCGCCGCCGACTTCGAGTTCGATCCCGCCCTCGCCGCCGACGCGGCCGCCGAGCACCGGGCTTGCGAACGCGACCGCGCCGCCGCGACCCTCGAGGTCGCCGCGCAGGGCGAGCATGTAGCCGTGGCTGTCGAGGATGCCGGTGGAGGGCGATTCCAGCGCGGCGACGCATTCGATCTCGGGCTCGAGCGCGCGCGCCTCGGCGCGCGAGAGCATGCGCAGGTCGGTCGCGCCGTTGGCGGCGGCCTGTGCGCGCAGTTTCTCGAGTCCTGCCATCTGCCCGGGAGCGGTGGCGACGATGAGCTTGCCGCAGCGGCGATGCGCCACGCCGCGTTCGGCGAGAAACGGATACAGGGCGCGCCGGCCCGCCACGCAGGTTTTCGCTTTCAGCGACCCCTGGGGATAGTAGATGCCGGCGTGAATCACTTCGCTGTTGCGCGAGCTGGTGCCGGTGCCGATCGCGCCTTCCTTCTCGAGCACCACCACTTCGCGGCCGGCGAGCGCAAAGGCCCTGGCCACGGCCAGCCCGACGGCGCCCGCGCCGACGACGACGGTGTCAACACTTTCCATGAACTGCCGCGAGCCTAATGGCTGCGGGCGGCTGCGTCAATCCGGCCCGAGGGCTGCGCGTTTTTGTGGCAAAGTGACGGCCGCGAGTAAACGACGGATCGCCGATGTCCACAACCGCCTGTCGCTGGCAATTCTGGATCGACCGCGGCGGCACCTTCACCGATGTGGTGGCGCGCAGTCCCGACGGCCGCATCGTCGCGCACAAGCTGCTCTCGGAGAGCCCGGGCCGCTATCGCGACGCCGCCGTCGAGGGCATCCGCCGCGTTCTCGGACTGGCGCCGGGCGAGCGGATTCCCGGGGAGCGGATCGAGGCGGTGAAGATGGGCACGACGGTGGCGACCAACGCGCTGCTCGAGCGCAAAGGCGAGCGCACCGTCCTGTTCGTCACGCGCGGCTTTCGCGACGCGCTGCGCATCGGCTACCAGAACCGGCCGCGCATCTTCGACCGGCACATCGTCCTGCCCGAACTGCTGTGCTCGAAAATCGTCGAGGTGGAGGAGCGGCTGGGCGCGCGCGGCGAGGTCCTCGTTCCGCTCGACGCCGAGCGGGCGCGCCGCGACCTCGAATTGGCGTATCGCGAGAGCTACCGCTCCGTCGCGATCCTGTTCATGCACGCGTACCGTCATCCGCAGCACGAGCAGCTGGTCGCTGCGCTGGCGCGTGCCGCGGGATACGAGCAGGTATCGGCGTCGCACGAGGTGAGCCCGCTGATGAAGCTCGTCTCGCGCGGGGATACGACCGTCGTGGACGCGTACCTGTCGCCGGTGCTGAAGCGCTACGTGGCGCAGGTCGCCTCGGAACTCGAAGGCGTGCAGCTGATGTTCATGCAGTCGAACGGAGGCTTGACCGACGCACGGCGCTTCGCCGGGAAGGACAGTATTCTTTCCGGACCCGCCGGCGGTGTCGTAGGCGCAGTTCGGGCCTCGCTTGCGGCCGGATTCGACAGGATCATCGGTTTCGACATGGGCGGGACCTCCACCGACGTGTCGCACTACGCGGGGGAGTTCGAGCGCGCCTTCGAGACGCAGGTGGCCGGGGTGCGCATGCGCGCGCCGATGATGAGGATCCACACGGTAGCCGCGGGCGGCGGGTCGATCCTGCATTTCGACGGCTCGCGCTACCGCGTCGGGCCGGACTCGGCCGGCGCCGATCCGGGGCCGGCGTGCTACCGCAACGGCGGGCCTCTGACGGTCACCGACGCCAACGTGCTGCTCGGCAAGATCCAGCCGAAATATTTCCCGGCGGTGTTCGGTCCGGACGGTGGCTCGCCGCTCGACGATGCGCCGGTACGCGAGAAATTCGGAGCACTCGCAGCGGAGATCCGCCGCGCGACCGGGGACACGCGCAGCCCGGAGCAGGTGGCCGAGGGTTTCCTGGAGATCGCCGTCGGCAACATGGCCGAGGCGATCAAGAAGATCTCGGTGCAACGCGGACACGACGTCACCGAGTACGCGCTGTGCTGCTTCGGCGGCGCGGCAGGGCAGCACGCTTGCCTCGTCGCCGACGCGCTCGGCATGACGCGGGTGTTCATTCATCCGCTCGCCGGCGTGCTCTCGGCCTACGGCATCGGGCACGCGGACACCCTTGCGATCCGCGAGGAGGCGGTCGAGGCGAAGCTGGAGGCCGGTACGTTGCCTGAGCTCGAGCGCGTGCTCCAAGGCCTGGAGGAGAGGGCGCGCGCCGAGCTCGTGCTACAGGGCGTCCCCGCGGATCGCGTGCGTGCCGTGCGAAAAGTACACTTGCGCTACGACGGCACCGACACGCCGCTGGTGGTCGGTTTCGGCGGCCTTGAAGACATGGTGGCGCAGTTCGAGGCCGCGTATCGCAGACGCTTCAGCTTCCTCATGCCCGGCCGGGGGCTCATCGCGGAGTCGGTGTCGGTTGAGGCTCTGGGAGCGCCGCCCGCGTCGCCAGAGACCGCGGCCGCCATCACACGAACCAGCGCGCGCACCGGGGACGGACCCCATCCAAAGGAATGGGTGGCGATGCATACCGGCGGCAGCGCGCACCGCACTCCCGTCTACCTGCGCCCGGATCTCGCGCCCGGCGATCGCGTCGAGGGCCCGGCTGTCATCGCCGAGCAGAACGCCACCACCGTGGTCGAGCCCGGCTGGCGCGCCGAAGTCACGCGCCTCGACCACCTGAACTTGCGGCGCGTCGTTCCGCTGCCGCGGCGCGTCGCAGTCGGCACCGCGGTCGATCCGGTGAAGCTCGAGGTGTTCGGCAGCCTCTACATGTCGATCGCCGAGCAGATGGGTTTTCGCCTCGCCAACACCGCCTACTCGGTGAACATCAAGGAGCGGCTGGATTTTTCCTGCGCCATCTTCGACGGCGAGGGCAATCTCATCGCCAACGCACCGCACATGCCGGTACACCTGGGCTCGATGGGGGAGAGCGTGCGCGCGGTGATCCGCGAGAATCACTTCCGCATGAAGGCGGGCGACGTATACATGCTCAACGCGCCGTACAACGGCGGCACGCACCTGCCCGACGTGACCGTGATCAGCCCGGTGTTCGATGCTGCCGGCCGCGAGATCCTTTTCTACGTCGGCTCGCGGGGGCATCACGCCGATATCGGCGGCATCACTCCGGGGTCGATGCCGCCGGGGAGCCGCAGCGTCGAGGAAGAGGGCGTGCTGATCGACAACTTCCTGCTGGTCGCCGAAGGCCGGCTGCGCGAGGCGGAGACCGCTGCGCTCCTCTCCTCCGGGCCGCACCCCGCCCGCAACGTCCCGCAGAATCTGGCCGATTTGCGCGCCATGATCGCCGCGAACGAAAAGGGCGCGCAGGAACTGATGCGCATGGTGGAGCACTTCGGGCTGGAGGTGGTGCAGGCCTACATGCGGCACGTGCAGGACAACGCCGAGGAGGCCGTGCGGCGCGTGATCGACGCGCTCAGGGACGGCGAGTTCAGCTATGAGATGGACAACGGCGCGGTGATCCGCGTGAAGATATCGATCGACCGCAAGGGGCGCGGCGCGACAGTCGATTTCGGCGGAACCTCGCCGCAGCTGCCCGACAACTTCAACGCTCCTTCCGCGGTGTGCATGGCCGCCGTGCTCTACGTCTTTCGCACGCTCGTCGACGACGAGATCCCGATGAACGCCGGCTGCCTGAGGCCGCTCGAGGTGATCATTCCGCCGGGCTCGATGCTCTCGCCGCGCTATCCCGCGGCGGTGGTGGCCGGCAACGTGGAGACTTCGCAGTGCATTACCGACGCGCTCTACGGGGCGCTCGGCGGCATGGCGGCATCCTGCGGCACGATGAACAACTTCACCTTCGGCAACGACGCCTACCAGTACTACGAGACCGTCGCCGGCGGATCCGGCGCCGGGCAGGGGTTCGACGGCACCGGCGCAGTGCAGACGCACATGACCAATTCGCGTCTGACCGATCCGGAGGTGCTGGAATGGCGCTTCCCGGTTGTCCTGGAGAGCTTCGAGATTCGGCGCCGCAGCGGTGGCGCCGGACGCTGGCGCGGCGGCGACGGCGCGGTGCGCCGCATCCGCTTCCTCGAGCCGATGACCGCGGCGATTCTGTCGGGCAACCGGCGCAGGGCGCCCTACGGCGCGGATGGTGGACTGCCGGGCAGGAGCGGGCGCAACTGGGTGCGCCGGTCCGATGGCGGCACGGTCGAACTCGCGGGCTGCGGCCAGATCGACATGCGGCCCGGCGACTGCTTCGTGATCGAGACGCCAGGAGGCGGGGGGTACGGGCGGTCCGAGGGCTGAGGTTCGGGCTGCGGTTCGGGCCTGAGCGTCGTCCCGGCGCTGCCTTGGGCAGGCCAGTCCTGCGGCAGTGGCTTGGGCTTGGGCGTCGCTCTCGCCCCGGCGAGCCCGAGGCGCCTATAATAGGCACCCGTGGAGACGCAAAGACAGCGACGGCGGGAGTTGTTCCCGCCTGAGGGTATTCCGAATCTCTAGAGAGCATGGATCGGCGATCGATTCTCACCAAGACCGGCAAGGGCCTGATGGAGGCGACCGGTAAGACTTCCCACCTGCCGCGCGATCTGCGCAACGTCCTCAGGGAAATCGACGGCAAGGTCAGCGTTTCGGCGCTACTCGACAGGCTCGACAAGTTCACCGAACCCAAGCTCGTCGAGGCGCTGGCTGGGCTCGAGCGCGACGGATACGTCCGCGAGTTCATCGGGGCTCAGGACGCGGGCGCCAATTCTCCAGTAGGGCGCGCCCCGCTGTCGCAACCATTGTCGCAGCCGTCGGACTCGGTCGACGACCTGGATTTCACTGCGATCATTCCGGCCAAGCCGGGTCCCAGGGATGACCGGCAGCAGGCGCAGTCCCAGGAAATGGCGCGACTCGCCCAGACCGCCCGGGCCCGCGCCGAAACGGCAGCGAAGGCGGAGGCAGACCGTGCCAGGTCCGAAGCCGAGAAGAAGGCGCGGGCCGAAGCCGAGCAGAGGGCGAAAGTCGCGACCGACCCCAAGGCAAGGGCCGAGATGCAGGCCAAGCTGCAGACGCAGGCCCTCGACCAGGCGCGCCGCGAAGCCGAGGAACGCCAGCGCAGGGAATCCGAGGAGAAGGCGCGGCTCGAGATGGAGGCGCGCGCCCGCTTCGAAGCGGAAGATCGCGCCAAGCGCGAAGCCGAGGAACGCCAGCGCCTGGAGTTCCAGGAGAAGTCCCGGCGCGAAAACGAGGTAAAGGCCCGGTTCGAGGCGGAGGCACGCGCCAAGCGCGAAACCGAAGATCGGGCGCGCAAGCAAGCCGAGGAGCGCGCGCGCACGGAGATCGAGGAGCAGGTGCGCCGCGAGACCGAGGAAAGGAAGATTCGGGAGGAAGTGGAACGGCGCAGCAAGGTCGAGGCGGAGCGCGCGCGGCGCGAATCCGAGGAGATGGAGCGCCGCCGGCGCGAGGAGCGCGAGCATGCCGAGCGCATGGCGCGCATCGACACCGACGCGCGCGCCAAGGTGGAAGCCCAGGAGCGGATGCGCCGCGAGCAGGAGGAAATGGTCAGGCGGGAACTGGAGGAGCGGGCGAAGCGGGAGGAGGAGCTGCGGCTTCGCGCCGGGGAGGAAGCGCGCAAGCGAAAAGAAGCCCAGGAACGCGAGGCGCGGGAACGCGTGGCGCGCGAGCGCAGGGAAGCGCAGGAACGCGAGACCGGCGAACGCGAAGCCCGCGAGCGCAAGGAAGCCCAGCAACGCGAGGCCCGCGAGCGGCAAAAGGGCGAAGACGAGGCTGCGCGCCGGGAGATCGAGGAGAAGATTCGCCAGGAGGAGGAGCGCGAGAGCAGGGAAGGGGAGGATCGTGCGCGCCGCCAGGCCGAGAAGGCCGCTGCCGAAGAGAAGGCGCAAGTCGAGGAGGAAGCGGAGAGTCAGGCGAGCGACGCTGCGCGCGCCAAGGACGAGGAAAGGCAGGTGCGCGAAGACGAGCGCTCGCGTGCGCGGGAAGAAAGCAGAACGCGCAAGGCGGAGCGCTCGCGGGAGCGCGCCGGGGAGGAATCGTGGCGCGGCGACGAGGATGCGCGCGAGCGTGTGCCGGCGCGCACCCCGGCGGACTGGACGCGCAAGAAATCCGGCGGCCTGGGCAAACAGTTCGCCCTGATGCTGCTGATCATCCTGATCATCGGCGTCGCAGTGCTTCCTTTCGTGCCGCTGGAGTCCGGCCCTTACGAGAAGGCCGCCCAGGAGTGGCTGGGTGTGCCGGTGAAGATAGGCTCGACCAGCGTGTCGCTCCTGCCCAGTCCGCAACTGAAATTCGAGAAAGTGATGATCGGCGAGAATCCGCCGCTGCGCGTCGCCTCCATCAGCGCTGTCCCCGACATCGGTTCGCTGACCGGCGACCGCAAGATTTTCCGGAGCCTGGAACTCACCGGCGTGGTGTTTTCCCCCAAGTATCTGCCGGTCCTGCTGTCGGACAAGGGCAGGGGCAACCTGCTGCGGGTGCAGCGCATCATCGCCAAGGGCCTGAAGCTGGACATTCCCGAGCTGAACCTGCCGCCCCTGGACGTGAACGCCAAACTCGGCGCCGACGGTACGGTGCAGTCGGTGGTGCTCGCCAACGCCGAGAGCAAGCTGTCGGTCATCCTGCTGCCGCAGGGCAGGCGCGCTTCGATCGAGATTTCCGCGGACAGTTTTCCGCTGCCGATAGGCGGCGACCTGGTCATGGACGAGTTTTCAGCGAAGGGAACGCTGGGCCTTGGCGAGATGGCGCTCACCGAGGTCGAGGGGCGCGCCTTCGGCGGGCGCGTGCTCGGCAATGCTCGCCTCAGATGGTCGGACGGATGGAGCCTGGACGGCGAACTCGGAGCGAAGCAAGTCGAGGCCGCCAAGCTGGCCGGTCCGATACTCGCCGGCGGAGTGATCGAGGGCAAGGGCGTGTACTCGATGAAGGCGGCGGGGTTGGGAAAGCTCTTCGCCAGCGCGCGCTTCGAGGGCAACTTCCGCATCGCCAAGGGTTCGATCACCAACGTCGACATGACGCGAGTGCTTCAGGGCAGCAGCACCGGGGGCGGCACCACGCTGTTCTCGGAGATGAGCGGCGCCGTGACGGCCGATCCGAACCGCCTGGTGGTGAGGCAGTTGCGGCTGGTGGCGGGCCTGCTCAACGGCACCGGCCAGGCGGAGATGGATTCGCAGAAAAATCTTTCGGGGCGGATGCAGATCGAATTGCGCGCCCAGACCGTCCAGGCGCGCGCGGCACTCGCGCTCACGGGCACGCTCAAGGACCCGCAGTTCCGGCGCAGCAACTAAGAGCGCCCCCGCAATTCCGCGGAGCGCATGCGCGTAGCCCAGCCGCCGGCCTTCGGCCTTTCGGTATAATCGCCCTTTACCTGCACGTCCAATGTCGTTGATCCTCAAGTTGCGCGGAAGCCGTGCTGCTTCCGCGTTCCGGCTCGAAAAGCTCAACGCCCGTCTCTCGGCAATTCATGCCTCGCTTCGCGCCGCGGGAGCTGAGTACTGGCATTTCGTTGAAATCTTGCAGCCGCTCAGCGCCGATCAGAGTGCGGTGCTTGAACGCCTGCTGCGCTACGGGGACGAAGCGTCGCCGGCGGCCGGCCGCATGCTGCTCGCGGTGCCGCGCCCGGGCACGATCTCGCCCTGGTCGTCCAAGGCCACCGATATCGCCCGCCAGTGCGGGCTGGCCCCGGTGCGACGCATCGAGCGCGGCATCGCGTGGCGGATTTCAGGCGGCGAAGCGCTTGACGCACACCGGAGCGAAGCCAACGAGCTGATTCACGACCGGATGACCGAAACGGTGCTCGACTCACCGGACGCCTGCGAGATCCTGTTTCGCCGCTACGAGCCCCGGCCGATGGCGAGCATCGGCGTCATGGCGAAGGGACGGGTCGCGCTGGAAGAGGCCAACACGAAGTTGGGACTGGCGCTCGCCGCGGACGAAATCGACTATCTGCTCGATCACTATCGCGGCATCGGCCGCGATCCGACCGATGCCGAGCTGACCATGTTCGCCCAGGCCAATTCGGAACACTGCCGGCACAAGATATTCAACGCCGCCTGGATCGTCGACGGCGCGGCGCGGTCCGAGACGCTGTTCGGCATGATCAGGACCACCCACGCGCGCAATCCGCAGGGGACCGTGGTCGCGTATTCGGACAACGCCGCGGTCATGCAAGGGCGAGTGACCGCGCGCCTGCTGCCGGGCCGCGGCGGGACGTACGCGTACCGCGAGGAGTTGACGCACACGCTGATGAAGTGCGAGACGCACAATCATCCAACCGCCATCTCGCCTTTCGCCGGAGCCGCCACCGGCTCGGGCGGGGAAATCCGCGACGAAGCCGCCACCGGCCGCGGCGCCAGGCCCAAGGCCGGGCTGTGCGGCTTCTCGGTGTCGCACTTGCGCATCCCGGGTTTCGAGCAGCCCTGGGAGACAACCCCGGGCCGGCCGGACCGCATCGCCTCCGCGCTGCAGATCATGATCGAGGCGCCGATCGGCGCGGCCGCGTTCAACAACGAATTCGGCCGCCCCAACCTCACGGGTTATTTCCGCGCCTTCGAGACACAGGCGGGCGGCGTGGCGCGCGGTTATCACAAGCCGGTGATGAT
>JBGPTG010000054.1:0-13734 GCA_041490545.1 Gammaproteobacteria bacterium | reverse complement strand
CCGGGCCTGGGCTTGAGCATCTCGTGGCACACGGTGCACTCGTAGAAGTGAAGGCAGGCGTCGGTGGGCATCGTTTCGCTCCGACGGTGCCCGCAGAACGGGCAGGTGATGGTCGCCTCGAGAATCACAGGTGCCGGCCGAAGAACGCGCCGACCTCGCGAATGCTGTCGAGCCAGGCGCGGCATTGAGGCACATCGATGCGCCGAAGTGCGTTCGCTGTCGTGTTCATCCCCCGGACGCGGAATCCTTGGGGGCTTTTGTACTCGCATTCATCTGCCTCAGGAGCCTCCAAGCCATCCACCCCAGAAACGCCACGCCTGCGATGAGCGCCGCCCAGAGCGTCCACCGTTTGGAGTCGATCCGTTCTTCCAGCGCGCGCTGTCCGCCAAGTACGGCGGGCGCGTCGACTTCCACGGATTTCAACGACGCGGGCGAGCCTTGCTCGATGGCCGCGACTTTGGCGCCGAGGTCGGCGTCGTGGCGGTAGCCGGGAACGAGCGATTCGATCGCGTAGGCCGAGGGTTTCGCCTCGCGGCTGCCGTAGGCCAGGGTGAACGGCGGATTGCCGCGCGCCACCCACACGATTTCGTTCGGCAGCCAACCCAGTATCAGTTTGGGTTCCCCTGCACCCAGTCCGCCGCCCTTCTGGTCGACCCGGAGCAGCCAATAGCGGTCCGCATTTTCACCTATCGAGATGTCCGGATTCGACAGTTCCACGCCGTCGCGGCGAAGCCGGTACGCCGCTGCGCGTGCAATCGGCCGCCACGGCGTATCGGTGCGGGCGCGCGACAAGAGTTGTATCTGAACGACGGTATTGGGCTGGGGAAGCTCGAAACGCATGCGATCCGCGGGAAACTGTCCCTGCGTGTCGAAAGCGTAGTCGCCCGGCTTGTCCGCGAGGGAGCGGCCCGGAACCGGTTCCCACTGCCGTGCTGCGTCAACCTGTTCGTCGCCGGGCTCGGCGCGCAGGGCGCCGAGTCGGGCGGTACCGGGCATGCCGCTCCAGGAAATGCGGAAGTACTTCGGCTTGCGCGACACGAACTCGATACGCCGCTGTTCCAGCTTTGCGCCCTCGTGCTGAAGAGACAGCAACGGCGCCTGCGCTACGACCGTGTGCCAGGCCGACAGGTCGTCGCTCGACTCGATGCTGACGTTGGCCGCGTATACATCGCCGCCCAGGATCGCCAGATCGAGGGCGCGCACGGGAACTTGCAGCTCGCTCGCGTCCACCAGATACGCCAGCAGTTTCTTCGATCCGGGTGCTCCGGCGTGCTCATCCAGTTTAATAATGGTCCCGGAAGGGCGCCTCTCGACGCGAAGTGACAACCCGTCCAGTTGCTTCGGCTCTTCGCCGTACAGCGGAAAGAACCTGAGCGCGACCGGGTCGCGCTTTTGCGTTTCGGTACCGGCCCGCGGACGAAATGCGTGCGGAACGACTTCCCCCGCACCGTTGAACACGCGCAGGTCGCCCAGGTCGCGCCGAACAACCCCGCGATAGACGGTGCGCGACAACTCGAGCCGATACAGCGATTCGCTCGCGTCGGCACGAATGGGGGCTCCGTAGGCAAAGTTGGACGGGCTCTCGGCGCAAAACGCCCCGGCAAACGGCAAGCTCGACAATGCAGCTGCGAATACCACCACCCTCATTTCGGATCCTCCGCTCGAAGCCTGGGCGGCACCGGCGAGAAGTATCCGATGACGAGCAGAAATATGCCGACGCCGATGAACGATACGATGCGTTCCACGGTGCCGGCATGCGAGAGTTCGACGAGAAACAGCTTGATGACGACAACGCCCATCAGCGCTGCGCCCACGATCCACAATTCGCGCCAGGCCTTGCGTGTCGCGATGACCATTATCGCAAGCGCAAGAATCGACCAGAAAAGCGACAACGCCGCCTGGACGAGAATCGAGCGCAGCATGGAGTCGAGCCGGAACGGAACATCCGCCCAATGGTGCAGGGTTCGCAACAGCACGCCATTTGCCCAGATGAACGCAGCACCGCCGAAGAGTGTGTACAGCGCGGTCTGCGCAGACCCCCGCAGGTCTGCGTAACCGAGCGCTCGAATGGTGATGAGCCAGTAAGCCACGACCACGAACACCAGCGCCTGGGCGATATCCAGGGGATTTAGAAGGGGCAGATACGGCAGCGGGGCCGGATCGCCGTTGCTGGTGAAATTGGCGTAAATCGTCCACGCTCCCAGAAACACCGCCAGCGGTACGGCACCAAAGAGCAGGTAGCTCTTCGTATGCCGTGAGACCGGCCATGTCGTGCGCGTCCGGCTCGCGGTGAGCGTTGCCAGAATGAGGGCCGGCATCACGGCCCAGGCGATGAGCGGCCATACGTGCTTACCCTCGACGGTGTTATCGATCTGCCAGGAAAATTCCCAGCACGCGACGATGGCGAGCAACCAGAGTCCGATCGCGTGCAGCCACTGGTGCAACTCCTGGTCCTGGTGCTCGTGGCGTCGCAGCACCCAAAGGTGCTCGCCCCACGCAAGCGGCCAGGCGAGCCAGCCCCAGTTCGCGAACGGGTGCGAGCCTTCGTTGATCTCGCGCAGCAGAGTCACGCCGGCAATGGGCGCAATGGCGTAGGCCGGCCAGCGGGCGTTTTGCCAGTCGAACGATCTCGACAGCAAGCTGAAAACCGCCGCGGAAGAGGCGAGAAAGATCAGCGCCGCATGCAACTGCAGCGGCGATTCCAGATGGCGGTGAATCTCGTGCAAGCCGCCGAACGCCCACCACAGTGCGCCCCAGACGAGCAACAAGGCTACGACGGCCGGTTCCCAGGGCTGCGCCGATTTCCCGCGCCTGCGATCGAGGTAGGCCGAGCAGAAGAGGGCGCCGAGCGCGACAAACACGCAGCCCAGATAGAAGGCGTTGAGCACGGGCGCCGGCCCGTAGCCTTTCTCCACGTCGAAAAGAAAGGCGATGCCCGCGGCGAATTGCAGCGCGAGCCCGAAGGCGAGGCCGAGCACGCGCCCCTGGCGCGCGCTCACCCAGACGATGGCTGCGCCTTCCAGCGCCCAGGCGGCGGAAGTGATGCGGCCGTCAAAGGCGAGCGGAATCGCCAGCGTGCCGAAACCGACGCCCAGGGCGAGAAACGATTCCGTCAGCAGGCGCAGGTTTTCCCCGGCGCGGCGCCACAACGCCGAAGCGAGCATCAGGTAGAACGCGCCGAGAGCGAATGCGCTCCACGCGGCCCCGTACTCGAACTGGCGCACGAGCCCCGTCTGCAGCCCGAAGGCGACCAGCGGCACGCCGAAAACGAGCGTGCCGTCGACGTAGTGCCTGAGCGCGAAGGATTCGCGGCGCGCGTACAGAATTGGCACTGCCACGTACAGCAGGAAAAATGCGACAAGGAACGGTTCCGTCGAACCGAACTGGTCGGGCTGATACTTCGTAACCCCCCAGAGCGTGCCGATCACGAAGGTGAAGCCGAAGCCGACGAGGTTGAGGACGCGCCAGGCCTTACGCCAAGCGACGGCGAAGATCCCCAGGTTCAGCACCAGATAGTACGAGAAGAGCATCACGTGGTTGCCCTGTCCCGTGGACGCGAGGACGGGCGCGAGGAAGCCGCCGCTTGCGCCTATCACTGCGAGCGCGAGCGAGTCTTGCAGCACCGCGAGCGCGGCGGAAAAGACTGCCACGGCAACCAGAAGCACGAAAGCCGGGAGCGGTGGCAAGAGAGCATACAGGCGGAAAGCGGCGAAGATCGTCAGATAAAGCAACCCGATACCGCCGCCCTGGAGCGACAAGGCGTACCCGGGACGGCTTTGCCGAAGCCGCCAGCCCAGGACGAGCAGCACGGCAGCACCGAGCGCGGCGCCGACGAGCCGGATTTCGATCGGGACATGCGTGTGCTCGTAGGCGTACTTGAGCAGGAACGCGACGCCGAAGAACAGGATCACGACGCCGACGCGGACCAGCGTATTGCCGCCGAGCAGCCACTGGGTGACGAGGTTAGGTTCGGGCGCCGGTTCGGGCGCGAAGCGAGGCGGCGCCCCGGGCGCGAGGGGCTCGCGGACCGGTATTTCGCTCACGGAGGAAGTTTCGGGCCTCGCTTGTGGGACCGGCGGCGGAACAGGCGTTGAGGTCGCCTCCGTCGCAGCCGGAGTTTGCGCAGGCATCGGCTCGGGAATCGACGCGCGTGGCGCGATTGCCGGTGGCGGTTCGATGGACAACCGCGCCTCGATCGTGGCGAGACGCCGGCTTAGATCCTTCAGTTCGGAAGAAAGCGCGGCAAGCCGTTCGGTTCCGCGTCCCTCAGTACTCTTCCAGGCGCTCAGCCCCCAGCCTGCAAGCGCTCCGGCCAGAGCGCCGATGATCCACAAGTCGTGGCCCATCATTACTCCGAGTATCAGCCCGATCAATAAGCCGACAACCCACATGCTTCCTCCCCGGCGCTGTTGGGTCAGCGCGTCTGGTTAGTGCCATGCTAGAAGCATACTCAAGCGCGTGCAACCGGGGCGACGCATTTCGCCGCCCGCGTGGATGAGATTCCCATGCATGGTCAGTGCTTTCTGGGTCTTCAGCGCGTCCAGAGCACATGCGTTTGCTGAGCTATCGAAATCGACTGCCGTCAGGCGGCCGCCTGATGTTGATAGAGGTATTTCTGAAAACCTGAGAAGACCTTGCCAATCTCTTCCGGTCTCCCCAGGTCGGCCACCGCGTCGGCGATGGCGTTGTGATACTTGAGCTTCAGCAGCGGTGACAGCTTCTCCTGCGCAAGTTCGTCCACGCCAACCTTCACGTATTGCGACAGCACGAAGTCGAGGAAGACTTGCTGCTTGCTGTTGAAGTGCGTGCTGATCAGGATTTTCGCCTTCTGCGCCCGCTCCTCACGGGTAAGCGTCGGAAGGGCATAGGCGACGTGGGCGAGCACGTCGAACAGATCGCTCTTTTCGTAGCCCTTGCCGTCGGCGGCAGTTATCCGGAATTTCCGGATAACTGATTCCCCGGAAGCTCTGCCAGATTCGAGCGCGAGCCGACCCGGATCGGACCGATGCGCGCGACCGGACGGTTGTGCACGCTCACCGTCACGGTCCGGCTCACGGCGGCCTTCCTGATGTAGCTGCTCAGGTTTGCCTTGAGCTGGCGGATACTGACCTCCATCGGCTTTCTCCCTTTGTGATCATCTCCTGCAGGGTGAAATCGCCCGATGGAGCCCGCCAGCGTAATCGTGGCGTTCGCGATCAGGAGTCAGACTGTCTCTTTGCGTGGTCGAGGGTCCACGCCAGGCGCAGGCACGCCGAGGAGCATTCCTTCGACGCTGAGGTCTTCATCTACGTCGGGCCAGTGAAAGCCCACGCCAGGACCCAGAATTTGCCAGTTTCTCCGCTGCTCGGGTGTGGCGTTGGCGAGCCGAGGGTACCAGGCGATCGGCACGGATAGCTTTCGTCCGTCGGACAAAGTAACGACAAGCTCGGTGTCGGTGATCGCCAGACCTATCGCAAGTGGCTCATTTGCTCTTTCCAAGATGCTCATACCATTTCTCCCAGTATCGGGCGGCGTTATCACGCACGATCCCGAAGAGCTCGTTCAGCTCGTGAGCCGCAAATCCATATGAAGAGGCCAAAGCAACCCGCTGAAGCCAGAATTTGGCCATGCTTCGATCCCGCTGGATGGGAACATGAGGCGGTTCGCGCAGATCGTGACTATAGAAGTAGACGCGATATGGCCCTCGGTATTCGAGCGTCGGCACTTTTTATTTTACCGCCGTTTGACCCACGGTAGTCAGATACTGCAACGGGGATCAGAAAGGCTAGACCAATCCGTCCATCACCATCACCTCCACATACTCCCCTGCCTTCACCGCCCCCTGCTCGTGCCCGAGCACGACGAAACAGTTCGCCTCCGACATCGAGCGCAAAATCCCGGATCCCTGCGCGCCGGTAAGGCGCACGCACCATTCGCCATTCTTGAATTCGAGTATTCCGCGCTGGTATTCGGTGCGGCCGGGTTTCTTGCGCATCGCAGTGTCGGTTTTCGCGCGCAGAAGCGGCAGTTCGGTGTCGCTGCGGCCCATCATGGTGAGTAGTGCGCCGCGAACGAAGTGGTAGAACGTGACCATGACCGCGACCGGATTCCCCGGGAGGCCGAAGAGGTAAGCGGATTTTCCGCGCGTTTGAATGCGGCCGAAGGCCATGGGGCGGCCCGGGCGCATGGCGATTTTCCAGAACACGACTTCGCCGAGCTTCGCCATCATTTGTTTCGTGAAATCGGCTTCGCCCACCGACACGCCGCCCGAGGTGACCACCGCGTCGGCAACCGCCGCGGCCTTGCGGAAGGCGGCTTCGAGTTTCTTCGGATCATCGCGCACCACGCCCAGGTCGATGACCTCGCACCCCAGGCGCTCGAGCATTCCCCAGAGCGTATAGCGGTTGGAGTCGTAGACTTCGCCGGCTTTCAGCTTCTTTCCGACCGACACCAGCTCGTCGCCGGTGGAGAAGAACGCGACCTTGAGCTTGCGCCGCACGCTCACCTCGCCGATGCCGAGCGAGGCGATCATTCCGATATCGGCGGGGCGCAGCATCCGGCCCGCGCGCAGCGCGGGCTTGCCTTTCTGCAGGTCTTCGCCGGCGAGCCGGCGGTTCTGCCCGGGTTCCTGTCCCGCGGGGATGGTGACGCGCGTGCCCTCCACGCTGACCGCTTCCTGGATGACCACCGTGTCGGTGTTCTTCGGCATCACTGCGCCGGTCATGACGCGCACGCACTCGCCGCGCTTCACTTCGCCCGCGAATTCCTTTCCGGCGAAGGCGGTGCCGATCTCGGTGAGGGTGGTCACCAGCGCTCCGCCGCCGAGGTCGTCGTTGCGTACCGCGTAGCCGTCCATCGCCGAGTTGTCGTGCGAGGGGACATTGATCGGCGAGACCACGTCTTTCGCGAGCACCCGCCCGAGCGCCGCGCGCACGGGAAGTTTCTCGACGCCTGCGATCGGATGGACGAAGCCGCGGATGACGGCGTTGGCTTTTACGACCGGCAGCGCGTCCGGGTCGTAGTCGCTCGTGCAGGAGATGACTTCTTTCAGCGTCGTCATTCACGGGATTATCGCGCGTTCAGGTCGATAAAGAAAAAGCCCGCGAAACGCCCGCGCCCGTCCGCCCGACTAGGTATAGGATATCGCGGCGTCACGGAAGACCGTGTCCAGGCTGACAAGGGGGCGAAGATGGCCATGGGAGAATCGAAGGGGCAATTTTTGTATTCGACGGCAGTGGCGCTTGGCATCGCCGCGCTTATGGCCGCCGTGCCGGCGGGCGCGCAGCAGGGGGCTGCGGTCGTCATCGACAAAGACGATATCGGCGGCGTGGTGCGCGGACCGAAGGGGCCGGAAGCCGGCGTCTGGGTGATCGCGGAGACCTCGGACCTGCCGACCAGGTTCGCCCGGATCGTGGTCACCGACGACCAGGGACGCTACGTCATCCCCGACCTGCCGGCAGCAAACTACAGCGTCTGGGTGCGCGGCTACGGGCTGGTGGATTCGCCCAAGCTGCGTGCGAAACCGGGGCAGATCCTCAATCATGCGGCAGTGCCGGCGCCGAACGCGGCGGCGGCAGCGCACTATTACCCGGCGATCTACTGGTACACGATGATGAAGATTCCGCCGGTGAGCGAGTTTGGCGGCAAGAGCAACATTCCGGAAAAACTCACGCAGACCGACTGGCTGAAGCAGATGAAGAACATCGGCTGCGTCGGCTGCCATCAGCTCGGCCAGGAATCCACCCGCACGATCCCGGCGCAGTTCGGACCGTTCGAGTCGGGGCGTGATGCCTGGATGCGCCGCATCCAGTCCGGCCAGTCGGGCGAGCAGATGGTCGGCCAGCTCGCCGGGAATTTCGGCGGCGCTCCGTTCAAATATCTTGGGGAATGGACGGATCGCATCGCCAAGGGCGAACTGCCCAAGGCGAGGCCGCCGCGGCCGCAGGGCGTCGAGCGCAACATCGTCGTCACCTCGTGGGAATGGCACAACGAAAAGCAATATCTGCACGACCTGATCGCCTCCGACCGGCGCAACCCGACGGTCAACGCCTACGGCCCGCTCTACGGCTCGCCCGAATACAGCACCGACGTGATGCCGATTCTCGATCCCAAGACGAACACGGTAACGACGTTCAAGATGCCGGTGCGCGATCCGGGCATGCCGGAATCGATCGGACCCGGCCATGCGGCCAGCATCAAGCCGCTGCAGCCTTCGGCCTACTGGGGCGAGGAAAAGACCTGGGACACCCGGGCCAACAACCACAACGCCATGTTCGACAAGAAGGGCCGCGTGTGGATGGCGGCGACGGTGCGGGGCATGGACAACCCGGCCTTCTGCAAGAAGGGCTCGGAGCATCCGTCCGCCAAGGTGTTCCCGCTGGATCGCTCGCCGCGTCAAGTCGCGATGTTGGATCCCAAGACCAAGCAGTACACCTTCATCGACACCTGCTTCGGAACGCATCATCCGCAGTTCGGCTATGACGCCGACGACACGCTGTGGCTCTCCGGGACCGGCCCGGTGGCGGGCTGGATCAACACCCGGATGTTCGAGGAGACCGGCGACGCGGCGAAGTCGCAAGGCTGGTCGCCTTTCATCCTCGACACCAACGGCAACGGCAAGCGCGACGACTACGTCGAGCCCAACCAGCCGGTCGATGCGGCAAAGGACAAGCGCATCGTGCCTGGTTCGGGACCTTACGCGGTGATGCCGCATCCGACGGATGGCTCGGTCTGGTACACCACCGGTGTCTTCGGCGGCACGCCGGCGTTCGTGCGCTTCGATCCCAAGACGGGACTGTCGGAAATCTACAACGTGCCCGCGCCCGCTTTCGGCATTCGCGGCGGCGACATCGACAAGAACGGCGTCGTCTGGGCGTCGCTGTCGAGCGGCCATCTCGGCAGCTTCGACCGGAGCAAGTGCAAGGGGCCGCTCAACGGGCCGAAGGCGACCGGCGATCATTGCCCCGAGGGCTGGTCGTTTTATCAGTATCCGGGGCCCGGCTTCGAAGGTCTGGGCAAGAACAGCGCCGAGTCGAGCTACTACACCTGGGTCGATCAGCACAACACGCTGGGACTTGGCGAGAACATCCCGATGTCCACCGCCAACCTCAATGACGGTTTCGTTGCGCTGAAGGACGGCAAGATGGTCACCATCCGCATCCCGTACCCGATGGGCTTTTACGCCAAGGGATTCGACGGGCGCATCGACGATCCGAACGCCGGCTGGAAAGGCCGGGGCCTCTGGAGCACGAACGGCGATCGCACGCCGTGGCTGATGGAAGGCGGCAAAGGCAGCAAGCCGCGTGCGGTGCACATCCAGATTCGTCCCGATCCGCTGGCACACTGAGCGCAAACTCTGGGCGCGCGCGGCTCGTTCAAGCCGAAGCAGTGAGGTCGGATAGCGCCAAGAAAAAAAAGGCTGCGAAGCGCCGCCTTTTTCATTTCAGTTTTGAGCGAAGCCTCACGGCTCCAGGTTCTTCGAAGCCGGCACGTCGCGCGAGTACACCGGGGCGGCGAGAAAGGCCTTGGGGTCGTAGGTCCAGAACTGGGTCACCTGCGGGTAGGTCTTCACCACGGTGTTGACGAGCTTGCCGCCCTTGCGCTCGACCTTGCGGATGTAGATGTTCATCACCGGATTGCCGTACTGGTCCATGCGCCAGTCGCCGCGCGGGTCTTTCACCGAGCCCGGGTTGCGCAGCGCTTTCATGAAGGCTTCTTTGTTTTCCACCTTGCCGTTCACCGCCTTTGCGGCGGCCTCGACCAGCGCGCCGGCCGAGTAGGCGCCCAGCGTGTAGTAGCCGGGGTCGGCGCCGTACTCCTTGTTGACCGCTGCCACGAAGCGGGCGTTTTCCGGCGAATCGATGCCGGCCGCGTACCAGCCGCCGGTAACCACGCCGATCGCCTCGTCGCCCATCTGCTTGAGAATTCCTTCGTCGGCGGTGGTCATGCTGCCGAGCACCGGGATCTTCATGCCGTATTCCTTGTATTGCCGCAGGAAGCGGAAGCCGTTCGCGCCGGCAAAGCCGGCGTACACCGCGTCCACGTCCTTCTTCAGCTGCGCGATGTACGTGCCGTAGTCGGGCACGGCGAGCGGTGACCAGAGCTTCTGCACCACCTTGCCGCCGGCATCCTCGAAGACGCGCTGGAAGCCCGCCGCGGTCTCGTGGCCGTAGGCGAAATCGTCGGCGATGATCGCGACGCGCTTGTAGCCCAGGGTTTTGGCGGCGTAGTCGCCCAGGGCGTGGTTGGGTTGCGCCGAGCTGGCCGCGCTACGCACGAACCACGGGCTCGCCTTCCTCTGCGTGAGGTCCTCGGCGGCCGCCGAGCAGGAGACAATCGGAGTCTGGGTCTGGCGGATGTAGTCGTCGATGGCGCTCGCCTCGAAGGCGGCGAGCGGACCGATGATCACGTGCACCTTGTTGCGTTCGACCAGTTCCTGGGTCTTGGTCCGCGCGCCCGCCGGGTTGCCGCCGGTGTCGGCGATGAAGAGCTCGACCTTGCGGCCGGCGATGGTATGGTTGCGCTCCTTCAGGAACAGCTGGATGCCTTCCTCCATCTGCTTGCCGCCGGCGGCGAGCGGGCCGGTGCGCACGGTGAGGAAGCCGATGCGGATCGGATCGCCCTGCGCGGCCGCGGGCAGGGACAACGCGAGCGCCGCGGTTGCAGCGATCGAAGACAGCAACAGCCGGATGAACTTGTCACGCATGGTGAGTCCTCTCGTTCGGGAAATGACAGGCAGGGTACACGTGTTTCCGTCCCGCGCTCAAGCCGGCGGCACCTTTTCCCAGGTGTGCAGCTCTTCGCGGGTGTTGATGTTGGAGAAAGCCTCGGCCTCGTCGTCGAAGGTGACCTCGACCACGGTGAGCGTCGCGTACCAGGCGTCGATCTTGCGGCCGCCTTCCTTGAGGAAATCGGCGAGGTGATCGAGCACGCCGCGGCGCATCAGCGAAAACACCGGGTGCGGCTGGTCGCCGGTCTTCGCCACGGCGATCTCGGCGCCCGCGTCGTCCAGCCGCTGGTACAGCCGCTCGACGAGGTCCTCGGGCAGGAATGGCGAGTCGCAAGGCACCGAGGCGAGAAAAGGGCGTTTGGATACCGAGAGCCCGGCGTGCAGTCCGGCGAGCGGTCCGGCGAAATCTCCGATCGCGTCGCTCACCACGCGCACGCCGAAACTCCGATACTCATCGTGGTTCTGGTTGGCGTTGATGATGACGCCGCCCACCTGCGGCGCGAGGCGCTCGTAGACGTGGTCGACCAGGCGCCTGCCGCGGAAGCTCTGCAGGCCCTTGTCGACGCCGCCCATGCGGCTGCCCTTGCCGCCGGCGAGGATCAGTCCGGTGACCGCGGGATTCACGCGGCTACGCGACCAGCGTCGGCGCGACCGTTTTCCTGAAACGGTGCCGGCCGGTGAACAGCAGGTAGTGCTTGCCGCCGGCGGCGCGCCCGATCATGGTGATGCCCATTTTTTCCGCGATCTCGTGCCCCATCTTGGTGAGCCCCGAGCGGGAAACGAGGAACGGAATCTGCATCTGCGCGGTCTTGATCACCATCTCGGAGGTGAGGCGCCCGGTGGTGTAGAAGATCTTGTCCGAGCCGTCGACGTCGTCGAGCCACATCTGCCCGGCGATCGCGTCGACCGCGTTGTGGCGGCCGACGTCCTCGACGAAGTAGAGGATTTTCGGCGGAGCACCGTCGGCGGCGTTTTCGATCAGAGCGCAGCCGTGCACCGCGCCGGCTTCCTTGTAGATCGCCTCGTGGCGGCGCACCGCCTCGAGGAGCGCGTGCAGCGCCGTCTCTTGGAGCGCCACGTCGTCGCGCAGCTTCACGGATTCGATCTCTTCCATGAGGTTGCCGAACACCGTGCCCTGGCCGCAGCCGGTGGTGACGGTGCGCCGGCTCATCTTCTCATCCAGGCCCTTGATCCCGCCGCGCGTGGTGATGGCGCAGGATTCGGTCTCCCAGTCGACCTGCACCGCGGCGATCTCCTCCACCGATTTCACCAGCCGCTGGTTGCGCAGGTAGCCCAGCGCGAGCGCCTCGGGCGCCTGGCCGAGGGTCATCAGCGTAACGATCTCGCGCTTGTCGACGTAGAGCGTGAGCGGATGTTCGCCCGCGATCGGCGTCGGCACGGCTTCGCCGCGCTCGTTGATCGCCTCGACCTCGAAGGTGAGGGGGCGCGAGGCGTCGGTGATTCTGGGTTTGGCGGGTCGGGTCACGGGTGGATCAGCGCCGGAACAGCAGCCAGGAGAGATAGATGATCAGAAAGGTGATGATCGGGAGCACCACGATCATCACCTTGCGCGCGGTGCCGACGATCTGCGCGCTTCGTGTCTGCAGCATCTCGGCGCGCTCCTGGATATGCTCGGTGCGTTCGAATTGCTTCTGCACCATGGCGAATTGTTCGCGCTGCAGCGCCAACGCCTCGGCCTGGCGCTGCAGTTGCAGGCGCTGGTCGTCGCGGATTTCCTCGAGGACCGATACCACCCGAGCGAGATCTTCGCTGCCCACCAGGCCTATCCGCCGATGTACGACATCTCGATCTTGCGCTTCCCGGCCGTTTCGGCGGTGCGGATCTCCGAATAGCGGTCGCCACGCGCCTGCCAGATGCGCGCGACGGCGGAGGCGATCTCCGCGTCGGCCGAGCCGCCGCGCAGCATGGCGCGCAGGTCGTAGCCGGCGGTGGCGAAGAGGCACGTATACAGCATGCCTTCGGTGGACAGGCGCGCGCGAGTGCAGGTGCGGCAGAAGGCCCGGGTCACCGAGGAGATCACGCCGATTTCCCCGGAGCCGTCGCTGTAGCGCCAGCGCTCGGCGACTTCACCGGTGTAGTTCGGATCGACTTGTTCGAGGGGCATGGTGGCGGCGATCGCGCGCACGACCTCCGCCGAGGGCACCACGTCGTCCATGCGCCAGCCGTTGGTCGCGCCCACGTCCATGTACTCGATGAAGCGCACGATGTGGCCGCTGCCTTTGAAGTAGCGCGCCATCGGCAGGATCGAATCCTCGTTCGCCCCGCGCTTCACCACCATGTTGATCTTGACCGGAGCGAGTCCCGCGGCGGCGGCGGCGTCGATGCCGTTCAGCACTTCCGACACGGGGAAGTCGGCGTCGTTCATGCGGCGGAACACCGCGTCGTCCAGCGAATCCAAGCTCACCGTGACGCGCGTCAGGCCCGCGGCCTTCAGCGCCCGGGCTTTCTTCGCGAGCAGCGAGCCGTTCGTCGTCAGCGTCAGATCGATGCCCGGAATGTCGGCGAGCAGCTCGATCAGGCGTTCGAGATTCTTGCGCAGCAGCGGCTCGCCGCCGGTCAGCCGTATCTTCTCGACGCCTTCGCCCCTGAAGACGCGCGCGAGGCGCGCGATTTCCTCGAAGGACAGCAGCTCGCCGCGCGCGAGAAACGGGTAGTCGGGGCCGAACACGTCCTTCGGCATGCAATACACGCAGCGGAAATTGCAGCGGTCGGTGACCGAGATGCGCAGGTCGTGCAGAGGGCGGCCGAGCGTGTCCTTGCCGGTTCGTTCGGTGAGCGCGTTAATCCCTGCCGGGGGCAGGGGTTTAGTCCTGCGCGCGTCGCTGATCTTGATGATCCGGTCGGTCATGGCGTAGCCGCGTCAGGAAATGCAGGTCATAATCGGGCGTTTTCGTCGCTGGACAGTATAGCCGGATGCTTCGCCCGAGTCTCGCCGTCGCGGTGGTGATGGAGCGCACGCCGATCCAGAGCCGCTGGGAGTCCCAGAAATGGGAAACCCTCGGCGT
>JBGPTG010000053.1:0-13745 GCA_041490545.1 Gammaproteobacteria bacterium | reverse complement strand
CGCGGCGATCTCGCGCCGGGCGAGCGCGCTCTCTGCGGCGAGCAAGGCTTCGGCGATTCCACCGCTGTCGGCGTAGGCGCGGATCAGGCGTTCCCCCTCGAGCAAGGTCGTCCCGCTGCTGCGCCGCTCGCGCGACGAGGACGCCAGCCTGAGCAAGGCCTTCAGTTGCGGATTGCTGCGCGACTGGACCAGCTTCATAGCGCCCGCCGCGTCACCCGTCCCGTTCGAGAACCTTGCGCACCGGCGCGAAGCTGCGGCGGTAGATTTCGCAGGCGCCGTGCCGGCGCAAGGCACGCAGGTGTTCCGGTGTCGGATATCCTTTGTGCCGGTCCAGGCCGTACTGCGGATACCGTTCGTGAAGCCTGCACATTTCCGCGTCGCGCCCGGTCTTGGCGAGGATGGAAGCGGCGCTGATGACCTTTATCCTGGCATCGCCGCCGACGATGCCTCGCACGGGAATCGCGAGCTCCGGGCAGTGCGGGCCGTCGACCCAAACCTGATGCGGGGCGACCGACAGGCTCTCGACCGCGCGCTTCATCGCGAGCAGGCTCGCCCGCAGGATGTTCAGGCGGTCGATCTCCTCGACGCTGGCCCAGGCGATCGACCAGGCGAGGGCCGCCTCCTTGATGCGGGCAGACAGCTCCTCTCGCGCGCACGGGGACAGCAGCTTGGAGTCGGCGACGCCGCGCGGAGCGCGACGCGACGGATCGAACACCACCGCCGCCGCGCAGACCGGCCCCGCCAGCGGTCCGCGGCCCGCCTCGTCGACTCCGCAGATCAGCCGGACTTCAACCAAGGCAGAACGGCTTCGGTGGCGCGCACCGCGGCATCCTTCTTGAGAATCTGCCGCATGCGTTCGAAACGATCGTGCAGGCGGCGCGCCACGACCGGATCGTTGAGCGAGTTGAGCACCGCCTGGGCAAGATTCTCCGGCGTTGCGTCGTCCTGAAGGATCTCCGGCACGACGAACGCCCCGGCGATGATGTTGGGCAGCCCGACCCACGGAAGGTAGCGCATTCCTTTCATGAGACGGAATGTGAGAGCGGACATCTTGTAGGTGATCACCATGGGCTTGCGTGCCAGCGCCGCCTCCAGCGCCGCGGTCCCGCTGGCGACGAGCACCACGTCGGCGGCCGTAATGGCGTCGCGCGCATGCCCGAACAAGACCGTCATCGGCAGGTCCGTCGCGCCGGCCGCGTAGATGGCCTCCTCGAAAATCGAGCGGGTCTCACGGCTCGCGAGCGGCACCAGAAAATGCACCGCGGGCTGCCGCGCCGCGATCAGCTTCGCGGTTTTGAGGAATGTCGGCGCCATGTAGCGCAGTTCGGACTGCCGGCTGCCGGGAAGGAGGACGATCGTCTTGCGCCCGGCAGGCAGCCGCAACTGCTCGCGGGTCGCCTCGGTGAGGTCTGTGTCTCCCGTCGCGTCGGCGAGCGGATGGCCGACAAACGCCACCGGCACGCCGGCCGAGCGGTACAGCGTCTCCTCGAATGGAAACAGCACCAGCATCTTGTCCACCGACGCCGCGATGCCTTTCATTCGCCCGCCGCGCCAGGCCCACAACGATGGACTGACGTAGTGAACCGTTGGAATGCCGTTCCGCTTCAGCCGGCGTTCCAGGGACAGATTGAAGTCCGGCGCATCGACCCCGATGAACAGCCTGGGCGCAGCCGCAAGCAGGCGAGCGGCCAGGCGACGCCGCATCAGGAGTAGCCCGGGCAAGTGCCGCAGCACCTCGACATAGCCCCACACCGCGAGCCTTTCCATCGGGTACCAGGATTCAAGACCGGCGGCCTCCATCTTCGGTCCCCCGATGCCGACGAACACCGCCTGCGGCACTCTTTCGCGCAGCGCGCGGATGAGGTGAGCGCCGAGAAAATCCCCGGAGGCCTCGCCGGCCACCATGCCCACGACGATGCGATCGCGCGTCACTGCGGCTACCGTATGATCCCGCGCCTCGACTGCGCGAGAAAATCGAGCAGCAACTGCAACTCGGGACAGTCCGCCACCTGATCGCCGATCCGGGCACGCGCTTCCTCCAGCGCCAGGCCGGATCGGTACAGCGTCTTGTAGGCGCGCTTGATCGCAGCGATGGTTTCTGCGCTGAAGCCACGGCGCTTGAGCCCTTCGCTGTTGATCCCAAATGGCTTGGCCGTGTTGCCCGCCGCCATGACGAACGGAGGAAGATCCTGCAGCAGCACGGTCGCGACCCCGGTGATCGAATGCGCGCCGACGGACACGAACTGATGCGCACCGGTAAAACCACCGAGGATCGCGTGATCCCCGACATGCACGTGGCCCGCCAGCGTGGCGAGGTTCGCGAAGATGGTGTGATCGCCGACCTGGCAGTCGTGCGCGATATGGACATAGCCCATGATCCAGTTGTCGTTGCCGATGCGGGTGACACCTGCGTCCTGGGCCGTGCCGCAGTTGAAACTGCAATACTCCCGGATGGTGTTGCGGTCGCCGATTTCCAGGCGCGTCGCCTCGCCCGCATATTTCTTGTCCTGGGGCGCGCCACCCAGGGAACAAAAGGGAAAGATGCGGTTGTCTTTCCCAATCCGGGTCTGTCCCTCGACCAGCACGTGCGGCCCGATGGCGGTTCCTTCGCCGATCTCGACGTGTTCGCCGACGAGCGAATACGCCCCCACCGACGCGCCGGAGCCGAGGTGCGCGCCGGGATGCACGATGGCCGTCGGATGAATCATAGCGACCGCAGCGTACAGAGCAGCTTTGCCTCGGCGGCGAGCGCGTCTCCGACCCGCGCCTTGCCCGACAGTTTGGACAGGCCCCGCGCCATGCGATCTATGCTGACTTCGAGCAAGAGCTGGTCTCCGGGAACCACCGGGCGCTTGAAGCGCGCATCGTCTATCCCCGCCAGGTAGTAGACCGACTGATCGTTGGGCTTGGTTCCCAGGGAGCGAAACAGCAGGATCGCGGCGACTTGGGCAAGCGCCTCCACGATCAGCACCCCGGGCATGACCGGGTAGTGGGGAAAGTGCCCCGGAAAAAACGGCTCGTTGATGGTGACGTTCTTGACGGCAAGGATGCGCTTGTTGATCTCGCATTCGAGCACCCGGTCCACGAGAAGCATCGGATACCGGTGCGGCAGGTACTCCAGGATCTCTTGCATTTCCATCGCTTACCTCTTTCTCTTTCTGTTTTCGGGTGCAGCAAGTCTGTGTTCGATTTCGCGCACGCGGCCCACGATCGCGTCGATTCCGCGCAGGTGCGCCACCATTTTCGCCCATTCGCGGCTCTCCGCCGCCGGGAGAACGCCGGTGTAGGTCCCCGGCCGAGTGATGGATTTCATCACTTCCGCCGTGGCGGAGATGTTGACGTGGTCGGCGATCTCGATGTGCCCCCAGATGCGCGCTCCGCCGCCGATGGCACAGTGACTGCCGATGCGCGCGCTGCCCGCGATGCCCACGCACGCTGCCATGATGGTGTGGGCTCCGACTCGCACGTTGTGTCCGATCTGGATCTGATTGTCGAGCTTGACGCCCTCCTCGATCACGGTATCGTCCAGGGCCCCCCGGTCGATGGTCGTGTTCGCCCCGATCTCGACGTCATCGCCGATCACCACCCTGCCTGTTTGCGGGATCTTCACCCACCGGCCCTTGTCCGGGGCCATGCCGAACCCGTCGGCCCCGATCACCGCCCCGGAGTGAACCAAAGCGCGCTTTCCGAGGATCGAGCGCGGGTAGAGGGTCACCGAAGCGTGCAGCCGGCTATCGTCTCCGATATCGACATCCTCCCCGATGCTGCAATTGCAATCGATGGCCACGCGTTCGCCGAGCCGCACCCGCGCGCCGATGCGGCAAAACGCGCCGACCGTCGCGCTGGCCGGTATCACTGCGCCGGATTCGACCACGGCGGACGGGTGCACGCCGGGGGCCGGACGCGCCTGGACATCGAGGAGCTGAGCCGCCCGCGCGTAGTAGAGGTAAGGGTCGTCGCAGACGATGCGCGGAAGGATCGTCGCGTCCTGCTCGGCCCGCGCGAGAATTACTGCAGAGGCCTGCGTCTTGCGCAGCTGCGGCCGGTACCGGGAATGGGTGAGGAACGACAGGTCGCCGGGACCGGCGCTCTCCAGCGTGGCGATTCGGCCGATCTCCGTCTCGGCGCGGCCGAGCAACTCGCCCCCCAGGCGCGCAACGATATCGCCAAGACGATAAGTGCGTGAGTGCGTCAAGGTGGCTGGGACGGGCTCTACTTGCCCGCTTGGGTCTCTTCGAGCGCTTTTATTACCCTGTCGGTGATGTCGATGCGCGGGCTCGCCCACACCACCTGCTCGTTCTGGAACACGATGTCGAGCTTCTCGACCTCGGCGATCGCCCTGACGGCCCGGTTGGCGCGCTCGAGCACTCCGGAGAGTTCCTCCCGGCGCTTCAGATCGAGGTCCTCCCGGAACTCGCGTTGCCGGCGCTGGAACTCGCGATTCAGGTCGGCGAATTCACGCTCGCGCTTCTGCCGTTCAGACTCCGGCATGGTGACGGCATTTCTTTCCAGGCCTTCCTGCATTTTCTTCAGCTGCTCGGCGAGCTTCGCGAGTTCCTGATCGCGCTTGGAAAACTCCTGCTCGATCTTCTTCTGCGCGCGCTGGGCCGCCGGCGCCTCCCGCAGGATTCTCTCGAGACTGACAAATCCGACCCTGGACTGGGCGAGGCAGGGACCGGCCTGCACCACCATTGCAGCGAACACCGGCCACGCCAAATGTAGGGTTCTCAACTTCGTCTCCCTCAGTGCGATTGGGCTCTCGACGGTATTCGAGGCCCCGAATAGGCGCGATTATACCGGGCGGTCAGAAGGCGTAGCCGAGCGTAAACTGGAAATGCTGGATGCTGTCCTCCGGCTGGCTGTGAAACGGCCAGGCCATGCTGAATTTCATCGGCCCCACCGGCGAATTCCATGCAAAGCTCAGCCCGTACGAATAGCGCAGCAGCGAGAGGTCCAGCTTGTCTCCGAGCGCGTAGACCTGCCCTGTATCCAGGAAGACGCCGAGCCGCGTGGATCGGTCCTGGGAGCTGCCGGGCATCGGAAAGAGGAACTCGGCGGAGCCGTTGACCTTGCGGTTGCCGCCGAGGAAGGCGCCATCGGCATCCCTGGGCCCGAGAGACGCCGCGCGGTACCCGCGCACGCTGCCGAAGCCCCCGGAATAGTAGTTCTTGAAAAATGGCAGGGGTTTTCCCCCGTATCCGTCTCCGGCGTCGAGCTCCCCCGACATCACGAGCGTCAGATTCCTCGAGAAGGGATAGAAATGCTGATGCGTGTAACTGTATTTCCAGTACTGCAGATCCCCGGGCTGTGACGCCACCTCCAGACTGGCCCGCTCCACGCGGCCCCGGGTCGGCCAGATCGCGCTGTCGCGCGTGTCCCGGACCCAGCCGGCCGTGTTGATCACCGCCAGGTAGGTTTCGCCGAACTGGTTCTGGAAGTCGAGGTAACGCTGAGGGCTGTCGTCCTGCAGTTCCAGGGCGACATGCTCCAAACCGAGGCTGTAGAACAAGGTATCGTATTCGGTGAACGGGATGCCGAAACGCACCGCTCCACCGATCGTCTTGGTCTTGTAATCGCCCAGGCCGAGTGCGCTGGCGTTCACGTCGCGCCGGTACACGTCGAAGCCGCGGCTCACCCCGTCGACGGTGTAGTAGGGATCGGTGTAGGAGAAGGACAGAAACTTGTTCACTGTGCCCAGCGCCATCTGCAGGCCAACGGTATTACCGGTGCCGAGGAAGTTGCTCTGCTGGATCGACGCCTGCAGGATCAGCTTGTCGATGTTCGAGAAGCCCAGGCCCAGGAGTATCGCCCCGGTCGGCTTTTCCTTGACCTTCACCGTGACGTCGACCTGGTCGGTCGTGCCGGTCACCGCCGGGGTGTCGACCTCGACCTCGCTGAAGTAGCCCGTCTTGTCGATGCGCTGCTTGGACAATTGCAGCTTCTGACTGTCGAAGAAGCTGCCTTCGAGCTGGCGCATCTCGCGTCTCACCACCTCGTCACGCGTGCGCGTGTTGCCAACGACGTTGATGCGCCGGACGTAGACCCGCCGGCCCGGGTCGATCAGGAACGTGAAACTGACCTTGCGCTTTTCCTTGTCGATATCGGGATTCGCGTTCACGTTCGCAAACGCGTAGCCATCGCGCCCGAGCCTGTCGCTGATGGCCTTGGTGGATTCCGTCAGACGTTCGCGCGAAAAGGTTTCGCCGGGCTTGATCGCGATCAGCGCGCGCAACTCATCCTCGGGCACGAGCAGCTCGCCCCCCAGTTTCACCTCCGCAACTTCGTACTTCTCGCCTTCGATGACGTTGACGGTGATGTAGATGTCGTGCCTGTCCGGGGTGATCGAGACCTGGGTCGACTCGATACTGAACTCCAGATAGCCGCGGTTCAGATAGTGCGAGCGCAGCGACTCGAGGTCCGCCTGGAGCTTTTGCCTGGAGTACTGGTCGTTCTTCGAGAACCAAGTGAACGCGCCCGGGGTGCGCAGCTGCATCGCCCCCAGAAGCTCGTCCGCGGAAAACGCCTGGTTGCCGACGATGTTTATTCTATGGATCTTCGCGACCTCACCCTCGTTGATGCTGAAGTTGATGGCAACGCGGTTGCGCTCGAGCGGCGTCACCGTCGTCGTGACTTCAACGCCGTAAAGCCCGCGGGTCAGATACTGCCGCTTGAGTTCCTGCTCGGCCTGGTCGAGCAGCGCACGGTCGAAAATCCGCCCCTCCTGAAAGCCGACGTCGCGAAGACCCTGCTTCACCTTGTCCTTCTCGAATTCCTTCATACCGGAAAACTCGATCGATGCGATCGCCGGCCTCTCCTCCAGAGTCACGATCAGCAGCCCCCCCTGGGCTTCGAGCCTGACATCCCGGAAAAAGCCCGTCGCGAACAGCGCGCGAATCGCCGCGGCCGACTTCTGATCGGTGACAGTGTCGCCTACCTTGACCGGGAGATAGTTGAAGACCGTCCCCGCTTCGATGCGCTGGATGCCTTCGACGCGGATGTCCCGAACCACGAACGGGTCGAATGCCCAGGCCGGCCGGGCCAGCACGAGCAGGAAGGTCGCGGCTCGCAGCGCGAATTTCATCGAGGGAATTTTTACCCCGCGAGGAGCCTGTTGATGTCGTTGTAGAAGGCGAAGGCCATCAGGGACAGCAGCACCGCCAATCCAACGCGCTGGCCGAGCTCCATGATGCGCATCGAAACCGGGCTACCCTTGAAAATTTCGATGACATAGTACAGCAGATGTCCTCCGTCCAATAATGGAATGGGCAGCAGGTTCAGCACGCCCAGGCTGATGCTGATCAACGCGAGGAACGCCACGTACGCGCCCAGTCCGAGCTGCGCCGTCTGGCCGGCGTAGTCGGCAATCGTCACGGGCCCGCTCAGGTTCTTCCACGAGATCTCCCCGATCAGCATCTTGCCCAGCATCTTCAAGCTGAACACGCTGGTTTCCCAGGTACGCTGCACCGCCATCGCGAGCGCGACAGCGGGCCCGTAGCTCACGGTGGTCACGAGATCCTTCATGGAATCCGGGTCGATGAAAGGTGCAGCGCCGATGCGGCCGACGAGCGCTCCATTCTGCCGCTCTGCCCTGGGCTCGAGCAGGATCTCCGACTCCCTGTCTCCGCGAGACACTCGGAAGCGCAACTTCACGCCCGGGTGCGCCAGCACCGCACTCACCACCTGATCCCAGACGCGAACCGCGCTGTCGTCGATCGAGATCACACGGTCCCCGGCGCGCAGCCCGGCGGCCTCCGCCACGCCGCCGGGAAGGACCTTGCCCACCACGGGAGCCACGTCGGGCCGGTTCAGCCGCAGGCCCATCCTGGCAAGGGGATCGCCCTCGAACCCGTCCAGATCGAACCGGGACAGATCGAGGTTTCTCCAGTTGAGCCTGCCTTGCGAATCGACGACCTCGAGGCGAATCGATTCCCGGCCCACCGCGAGCTGCAGAAACCGCCAGCGCGCCTGCTGCCAGCTCGCTACCTGCTCGTCATTTATCTTCAGGAGGGTCTCGCCGCGCTGCAGGCCGCTCACCGCAGCAAGCGTACCGGGATCGGGAGCCGCGACGACGGGTTTTGCCTCCTGCACCCCTGCGACAAAAAGCCCCCAGTAGATCGCCACCGCGAGCCCGAAATTCGCCGCCGGTCCCCCAATGACGATGGCGATACGCCTCCAGATAGCCTGGCGATTGAAAGCCCGGTGTGCCTCCGCGGGCTGCACCGGTCCTTCGTGCTCGTCGAGCATCTTCACATAGCCACCGAGCGGCAGCGCCGATACGACCCACTCGGTCCTGTCGCGACCCAGCCGTATCCGCCACAGCGGCCTGCCAAAACCGATGGAAAAGCGCAGCACCTTGACGCCGCACAGGCGCGCGACCAGGTAGTGGCCGTACTCGTGTATCACGATGAGCACGCCCAGGGCGACGATGAACGCTGCGAGGGTTATGACGAAATTCATGCTGCGTTGGAATTGAAGCGCACCACGAATTCGCTGGCGCGGTGCCGCGCCAGCGAATCGGCGGCGAGTATTTCCTCAATCGTAGCCGGCGAACTCACCGGAGAGGTTTGGAGAGTTTCCTCTATGACTGCCGTGATGTCCAGGAACCCCAGCCGACCCTCGAGAAACGCGGCCACCGCGATCTCGTTGGCGGCATTCAGCGTTGCCGCCGCGCTCCCGCCGGATTGCAGAGCCGAGTAGGCGAGACGCAACGCGGGGAAGCGCTCGAAGTCGGGCCTCTCAAACTGCAGAACTCCGGTCTGAAACAGATCGAGCATTGCAACGCCTGCCTCCACCCGTTCGGGGTACGCGAGCGCCTGCGCGATCGGCGTGCGCATGTCGGGATTTCCGAGCTGGGCGATGACGGAGCCGTCGACATATTCGACCATGGAATGCACCACGCTCTGCGGATGAATCACGACCTGGATCTGATCGGCGCGTGCTCCGAAGAGCCAGTGCGCTTCGATGATTTCCAGCCCCTTGTTCATCATCGTTGCGGAATCCACGGAAATCTTGCGCCCCATGACCCAGTTGGGGTGCGCGCACGCCTCCTCCGGGGTGACCTTGCGCAGATCGGCGCGGGCGCGCACCCTGAAGGGTCCGCCGGATCCGGTAAGCAGGATCCGGCGGACCCCCTTGGAGGCCAGATCCCCCGAGACGGACGCGGGCAGGCATTGAAAAATGGCGTTGTGCTCGCTGTCGACCGGCAACAGTGTCGCTCCGCTGGAGCGCACCGCCTCCATGAATACCGGCCCTGCCGTGACCAGCGCTTCCTTGTTGGCCAAGAGCAGTTTCTTGCCGGCACGCGCGGCAGCGAGCGCCGCGCGCAGTCCGGCTGCCCCGACGATCGCCGCGACGACGCAATCGATCTCCGGGAGCGAGGCGATCTCGATGAGTCCGGCCTCGCCGCCGAGAACCTTGCAGCGCAGCCCCGCCCCCACCAGGCGCTCGCGCAACAGGCCGACACGCGAGGTCTCCGCCATGCACGCGTAATCGGGGCGATACCGCCGGCACAGTTCCACCAGTTCGTCGACCTGGCGGTTCGCGGTCAGCGCGACAGCGCGAAAACGCTGCGGGTGGCGGGCGATGACGTCGAGCGTGCTCGCCCCGATCGACCCGGTGGCTCCCAGTACGGCAATGTTCTGAATGGCGACTACCTCGTGAATGCAAGTACGGCCAGCGGCAGCATCGCCACCAACGCATCGATCCTGTCGAGGATTCCCCCATGGCCCGGAAGTATGGTACCGCTGTCCTTCACTCCTGCCTGGCGTTTGAGAAGAGATTCGAACAGATCGCCAATGATCCCGGCGACAGCGAGGCCGAGGAGCACCGGCAGGATCCAGAGAGGCCCGGCCCGGGTACCGTCGGGCGCCACCGGCATGCTGGCGGAGCCTCCCACGACCGACCAGACGAGCGCGTATACCGCAACTGCGGCGAGCGCCCCCGCGACTCCTTCCCAGGATTTTCCGGGACTGATGGCCGGCGCAAGCTTGTGTTTCCCGAAGCGTCGCCCTACCAGGTAGGCAGCCGTATCCGACACCCATACGGTCGCGAGAATCGCGATCAGCACCGAAGGCTGGGTGCGCCGAAGATCGACCAGTGCCCAAGCCGCGGGAATCAGCGTGCCGACCCCCACGGCGGACATCAGGAGCCGCAGCAGCACTACGGGGCGCCTCCAGATCCACAGCGGCGCCGCCACCGCCCAGAAGCCGGCGGCCACATAGTACATCCACCGGGGGACATGCCCGTCCCAAGACCCGGAAAGCGCCAGCGGAATCACAAAGAGCCCGACGACCGACACGGTCCAGAGACAGCGCCCGGTCGCGCCCAGCCTGGCCAGCCCCCCCCACTCCCATGCGGCAACTCCAAGCAGCGCAGCACAGCATGCGGTCCAGCCGGCCTCGGGAAGCAGCCACAAGGCCGACAGAAACAGTATCAGCAAAGCAGCAGCCGTCAGTACTCGGGTTTTCAGCATGGGGGCCCCCTGTGACCAGAGGTAGGGGAAGCTACGCGATCTTCCGCCGACTGGCGGCGTCCTGCTTGGCCTTCTCCAGCTGCTCACTGGTGCGCCCAAAACGACGCTCGCGCTGCTGATACCAGGCAATCGCCCCATCGAGTTCCCGGGTATCGAAATCCGGCCAGAGCGTAGGGGTAAAGAACAATTCCGTATAGGCGAGATGCCACAGCAGAAAATTGCTGATGCGTTGTTCCCCACCGGTGCGTATGAACAGGTCGGGCTCTGGCGCGTAGTTGAGAGCCAGGAACGGGGCGAGTTGCTCCTCGGAAAAGCCCCCGGGAGGCAGCGGCTGACTTCGCACGAGCTTGTCGAAGGCCTGCATCAGATCCCAGCGCCCTCCGTAATTCACGGCTATCGTCAGCGTGAGCCCCTGGTTGGCTGCCGTGAGCGCCTCTGCCTGCCCGACGAGTTGGACTACTCGCTCTCCGAACGGGACCACATCCCCGATAACCTTCAGCCGAACCTGATTCTGATGCAGCCGTTCGGCCTCCTGCTCGAGCGCCACGATGAACAGCTGTCGCAGCGTCGAAACCTCTTCGGCCGGGCGTCGCCAGTTCTCCGAGCTGAACGCGAAAAGCGTCAGGTAGGCGATACCGCGCTCGCTGCAGACTCGCGTGATCCGGCGCACCGACTCGGCGCCCTGCTTGTGACCGGCAACGCGAGGCAAATACCGCTGCTTGGCCCAGCGCCCGTTGCCGTCCATGATGATGGCGATGTGCCGCGGAACATTGCTGACCGGGGGAATCTCCATCGTGGAACTGGCAAACGCGCTCATAGTCGAGGTTCCGTGTCCGTGAGGCGAGTCAAACCGCCATCAGTTCTGTTTCTTTTCCGGACAGCATCTTGTCGATGTCGGCAATATGCTTGTCCGTGAGCTTCTGCACGTCGTCCTGGGCCCGCCGCTCCTCGTCCTCCGAGACGGCCTTGTTCTTAAGCATTTCCTTGAGAGCGTGATTGGCGTCCCTGCGCAGGTTGCGAACCGCGACCTTGGCGTTCTCGCCCTCGTGCTTGATGACCTTGATCAGCTCCCTTCGGCGCTCCTCGTTCAGCACCGGCATCGGCACCCGGACCATGTCGCCCTGGGACGCGGGATTGAGCCCGAGGTCGGATTCGCGGATCGCCTTGTCGATGGCACCGAGCATCTTCTTTTCCCACGGCGTGACGCCAATGGTGCGGGCGTCCAGCAGAACCACGTTGGCCACTTTCGCGATGGGCATCTGACTGCCGTAGTAGTCCACCATCACGTGATCGAGCAACCCCGTGTGCGCGCGCCCGGTGCGTACTTTCGAGAGATCGGCTTTGAGCGCCTCGAGTGATTTTTGCATCTTCTGCTCGGTGTTCTTCCTGACCTCGGCAACGGTGCTCATGGCCTCTCCTGCAGCGTCACGAATTGAAATAGACGAGGGTACCTTCGTCCTCGCCGCCGATTACCCGTTTCATCGCCCCGGTCTTGAGTATGCTGAACACCGTGATCGGAAGCTTCTGGTCCCGGCAAAGCGCGAAAGCCGTAGCGTCCATGACCCGCAGATTCTTGAGCATGGCCTCGTCGAAACTCACCCGGTCGTAGCGCTTGGCATCGGGGTACAGCTTCGGATCCGCCGTATAGATGCCGTCGACCTTGGTGGCCTTCAGCACCATCTCGGCACCGATTTCCGTACCGCGCAAAGCGGCGGCCGTGTCGGTCGTAAAGAACGGATTCCCCGTTCCTGCGGCAAAAATCACAATCTTGCCTTCCTCGAGATAACGAATCGCCTTGTTACGGATGTAGGGCTCCACCACCTGCTCGATGTTGAGCGCGGACTGTACGCGCGCGTTCAGGCCTGCCTGCCGCATGGCATCCTGAAGAGCCAGGCCGTTCATGATGGTAGCCAGCATCCCCATGTAGTCCGCGGTGGCGCGGTCCATGCCTGCGGCGCCCGGCGCCACGCCCCGGAAGATGTTCCCGCCGCCAATGACGACGGCGATCTCCAGGCCGAGCGCCGACACCTGGCCGATCTCGCCGACGATCCGGTCGAGTGTCGCGCGATTGATCCCGAAGGCATCGTCGCCCATCAACGCCTCGCCGCTCAATTTGAGCAGGATCCGCTTGAATCTTGGCGTAGTAGCCATCTCAGATCATCTTTTTTCGGTCGTCGTTCTTGTCATGCCGCGTTAGCCGACTCACGCAGCCGCACCATTGGTCTTTTTCTCGATCCCTTCGCCGACTACATACAGCGCGAAGCGCGATACGGACGCACCACGGGTTTTCAGGAGCGCTTCCACGGTCTGCTTGCCCGTTGGATCCTTGATGAAAATCTGACCGAGCAGCGTCACTTCCTTGAGGAATTTCTGCACGCTGCCGTCAACAATTTTCCCTGCGATATCGGCCGGCTTGCCTGACTCGGCAGCTTTTGCCGCAGCGATATCGCGCTCCTTCTTCACCAGCTCAGCGGGAATATCGTCCTTCGACAGGCCGATGGGTTTGGACGCGGCGACGTGCATGGCGAGATCGCGCCCAAGCTGCTCGTCGCCGCCAGAGTAGTCGATCAACACGCCGATTTTCGCCCCGCCGTGAACATACTGCGATAGACGGCCCCGCGCTTCGATTCTTGCGAAACGACGGATCGACATGTTTTCACCGATCCGCCCGACGAGCGTCTTACGCGTGTCTTCCACGGTCGCTCCGTCCAGAGTGAGCGCGCCGAGCGCCGCGAGATCAGTCGGGTTCTTGTTCGCCGCCAACTCGGCGAGCGATGCCGTGAAGTTCAGAAAGTCCTCGGTCTTCGCGACAAAATCGGTCTCGCAATTCACCTCCGCAATAGCACCCGTCCTGGCATCCGGCGCGACATAGACTGCGACAATCCCTTCAGCAGCTGTGCGCGTCGACGCCTTGGAGGCCTTATTGCCGAGTCTTACCCGCAGAAGCTCCTCCGCCCTGGAAAAATCCCCGCCCGCCTCCACGAGTGCTTTCTTGCACTCCATCATCGGCGCGTCGGTCTTGTCGCGCAGTTCCCTGACCATGACTGCCGTGATCTCTACCATTCCCGCCAACCTCTCCGCTACCGTTACTGGTTAAAAAAAGGGGGCGGCAGCCCCCTTTTCCCTTCGCCGGGCTTGCCGCTCACCCCGCCCGGGAAGCGCCGGCGTCCTCGACCTCGACGAACTCATCGGATGTCGCGCCAACGATTTCCTGCACATTCATGCCGCGGCCCTCCAGGATCGCATCGGCCATCCCGCGCGCATACAGTCGGAT